>NZ_BSDC01000006.1 GCF_030268045.1 Geothrix edaphica | reverse complement strand
TCTGACGTCCTCCCCACTTCTATACCAAGGATGTTGAGAGTCCTGGGTTAAGGGTTGTCTCGCTGGGATTCGCGGAGGGAGGCGTAGCCGACCGGAGTGAATCCCAGCGGCGCGCGGCTTCGGCTGGTGTTTGATCGCCGAGGGGTCCGTGGGGTCTGAGGTGATTGTAGTCCTGTCGCCAGGCTTCGGTGATTCTCCGGGCCTCCTGGATGCTCCGGAACCAGTGCTCGTTGAGACATTCGTCCCGGAAGCGCCCGTTGAAGCTTTCGCAGGTCCCGTTCTGCATGGGCTTCCCAGGTTGGATGAAGTGGTGCCGGATCCTCCGCTGGTAGCACCACTGGTCGAACACCCGACTGGTGAACTCCGGCCCGTTGTCCGTGACGATGACCTCTGGCCTGCCCCGCTCGTGGATGATCCGATCCAGCACCCGCCCCACCCGAAGACCCGGCAGGCTCGTGTCCACCTCGATGGCCAGGCACTCGCGGGTGAAGGTGTCGACCACGTTCAGCGTCCGCAGCGCCCGGCCATCGGCTAAGGCGTCCGAGGTGAAGTCCATGGCCCACTGCTCACCAGGCCGGGTAGGGGCTTGGAGGTCCTTCCTGGGACAGCCCTTCAACCGCTTCCGAATGCGCTTCCGAACGGAGAGCCCCTCCTCCTTGTAGAGTCGGTAGATCCGTTTCACATTCACCGGGAAGCCCTCCCTCCGCAGGAGCACATGAAGACGCTGATAGCCGAAGCGCTTTCGCTCGGCTGCCAGTTCCAAAAGCCTTTGGCGCAGTTCGACCCAGTCCTTTCGCCTGGACTGATACCGATAGCTGCACCGCTGCATCCCGATTACCCGGCAGGCCCGCCGTTCGCTCATCTGAAACTGGGTCCGAAGGCCACTCACGGCCTTCCGTCGATCCGGGGGCCTCAGAATTTTTTTGTGAGCAGGAACCTCAGGCCCTGATTGTCCAGCGAGAGCTCTCCCACAAGCTGCTTCAGCTTTCGGTTCTCCTCCTCCAGACCCTTCAGCCGCTTTGCATCGGCCACGTCCATCCCGCCGAACTTGGCCTTCCAACGGTAGAAGGTCTGCTCGCTGACTCCGAGCTTTCGGCAGATCTGTGCCGTCGTCCTGCCGGCCTCGTGCTCTTTCAAGGCCAAGATGATCTGCTCCTCGGTGTATCTGCTCTTTCTCAAGGGGCCCTCCAGAGGGGGAGGACTCACATTATCCTTGGTCTAGTTTTCCGGGAGGACGTCA
>NZ_BSDC01000005.1 GCF_030268045.1 Geothrix edaphica | reverse complement strand
CTGTGCCGTCGTCCTGCCGGCCTCGTGCTCTTTCAAGGCCAAGATGATCTGCTCCTCGGTGTATCTGCTCTTTCTCAAGGGGCCCTCCAGAGGGGGAGGACTCACATTATCCTTGGTCTAGTTTTCCGGGAGGACGTCAAAACCCATCCTGCTCATGGGGTTCCCATGCGTTTCTGCGACAGATCCATCTCTCCTGCCACCTCATGGCGTGGCCTGTTTTCCAGGGCGGTATCGCTCTGGGCGCTCTGCCTGGCCATGGCCTGCGGCGGGGGAGGCGGAGGGGGCGGCGGGACTCCGAGCCAGACCGTTTCTCCTACCGCGCCAAGGATCATGGCGGCCGCCATCATCTATCCCTCAGGCTCGCCCTCCTTCCAGCTGTCCATACCAGGCGTCAACTTCATCAGCACCTCCGCGGTCCTGCTGAACGGCAGGGAATGCCCCACCACCTATCTGGGGCCGAATCGGCTATCGGTTTTCGTCAACACCGCGGATCTGATTCCCGGTGGCACGTGTCGGGTCCGGAACCCGGGGCCCACACCAGAACTTTCCGAACCGATCTACTTCATCCGCGGAAGCCTGAATGACGGTCCGGTGCCCATGACCTCGCCCACGAAGGTGGGCGCCGGTTCTCCCGCATTCACGCTGTCCTTCTCGGGCATGCCTGTGGACAAGGACACGGTCATCATCTGGAATGGCCTGGCCATGCCGACGACGGTCAATCTGGCGCTGGGTTATGCAAGCACCACCATCCCGGAACAGGAAGTCGCCAGGCCGGGTTATGCGGTGGCGGCCCTCTACAGCCAAAGCGCAGGGTGGATCACACCCGCCCAGATTGTGAACATCACGCTGAATCAGCCGGTCTCGGGCATGGTTGAGTCGCCTGCGGATGGGAACCTCCTGGCCATCGTTCCCGATACGACCTCCGCCCATCCCAAGAGCCTTATCCAGATCGACCCCAGGTCGGGGCAAGTGACCCCCCTGCTGCCCCTGGCCGACAATCCGAGTGCTCTCATGCTCGCCAGCGACAAGGGATCGATCTACACGGGATCGACCCAATCCAGTCTGATCCGGCGGCTCGCCTGGCCCAGCCTCGCCCCGTTGTCCACCATCGACCTTGTGTCGGGTGGAACGGTGAGTCTGGCGGCGGTTCCCGGTTCGCCCAATTCAGTGATGGTCGGGAAATCCACCAGCTTCCCACCGACGCAGGAGATCGTGATCTATGACGACGGGACGCCCCGAAGCCTCCACGGGGCTGTTGACGGCTACCGGGACTGCATCGCCATCGATGAGGCGGGAGCCAAGGTCTACGCCCTGAATAATGGCCTCACAACCTTTGATATGCGGGCCTACACAGTCGATGGCTCCGGTCTTGCCTCCATCGGTCGATCCGGCACGCTGGATATCGGCTTTGGTACTGGCCTCGCCATTTCTGGGGGGAAGCTGTACACCAGCAGTGGGCTGGTGATCGACTCAGCCACCCTGGCCCCGTTGTCGAAGCGGATTGTGGTTCCCTCGGACAGCCGGTTCCTGGTGGATCCGCCGAACAACCGCATCTACTTCGTGGGAGCCTCCGGTACCTATGGAACCGGATATGTATTCGTCTACGACCTCACCACCCTGAATCAGGTTGGTGCCTTGATCCTCCATGGCATGATTTCAACGCCCCAGCGGCTCGTCCGCTGGGGTCGTAACGGCCTGGCCGTGGTCCCAGATTCGGGCTACGGCAACGACTCGACGATGTACCTCTTCCAAACCGACCTGGTGCGACCTTTTTAAGGGATGGTGGATGGCGCGGAGCTCCATCCGGCCAGCTTCATTTGTCAGGTCGCACCTGGTCGTTGTCGCCCATCACCGAGAAAGGAGTCCTGCGATGCGGAAGCGTCTCCTTGTTCTTGCCCTTATGGCCGCGCTCCCTCTCCGTCCACTTTCGGCAAAGCCCCTCGATAACGGATCGCTCAGACAACAGGTGATGGACACGGAACGGGCCTTCGCGCAGACGATGGCCAGGCGGGACCACCCGGCCTTCACCGCCTTCGTCTCGGAAGAGGCCATCTTCTTCTCCGGCGATAAGCCCCTGCATGGCAGGCAGGAGATCGCGAGCTGGTGGAAGCGCCATTTCGAAAAGCCCGAGGCGCCCTTTTCCTGGGAACCGGAATCCGTGGAAGTCCTCGCGTCCGGGCAGCTCGCCCTCAGCACCGGCCCCGTCCGTGATTCAAAAGGCAAGGTGATCGGGACCTACACCTCGATCTGGCGCCTGGAAGGGCCCGGGAAATGGCGCATCGTTTTCGACAAGGGCAGTCCAGTCTGTGACAAGCCTTGAGCCAGTCAGATCACGACCGGACTCCTGGCTCAACGCCGATCTCGCCCGCCTCGCCTTTCGCCCCCTCCCATCGTTCCGCTTCTCCGGCTTCCCTCGTTCGGCCCTTTCCCGGGAGTCCCATGGCCCACCTTCCGTTGTCCAAGCAGGTTCTCGGATTCCTCGGGTGGCTGCTGGTCTGCTTGGCCGCGGCGGCACTGGGTGGTCTGGCTTCAGCCCAGGCAGGTGTTTTCTATCAGGCCCTCCTTCGCCCCGACTGGGCGCCTCCGGGATGGCTCTTCGGCCCGGTATGGACGGTCCTGTACTTTCTCATGGCTGTTTCGGCTTGGCTTGTGTGGCGGGTCGGCGGTTTCCGGAACGCAGGCTTCGCGCTCTCCATGTTCCTGTTCCAGCTCGCCGTGAATGCCCTGTGGACCTGGCTGTTTTTTGTCTGGCATCTGGGGGCGGCGGCACTGGCTGAGATACTGGTCCTCTGGCTGTTGATTGTCGCCACGGTCTCCCTGTTCTGGCGCCATCATCGCCTGGCCGCCGTCCTGCTCCTCCCCTATCTGGCCTGGGTGTCCTTCGCCGCCGTCCTCACCTGGGCCGTCTGGAAGCACAATCCCCACCTCCTCACCTGACCTTCACCGGGCATCGCCATCGGCTTGATCAGGCTCGCCATTCACTATTTCCTGAGCCGAAGGGGTTGACCGTGGTCGGGGCGCTTGCTTCCATCACCCGTCCAGTCGTCGGATCCTGTCTGTGGGGGAGGAGCGCATGAACAAGCCTGGTTCGAGCGAGGGCCGGTCGGCCTCGGAGCTGATCGAGCAACGTATCGCAGAGCTCGGGGACTGGCGTGGAGAGACCCTGAGCCGGATGCGCGGGCTCATCCGGGAGGCGGACCCGGACGTGGTCGAGGAGTGGAAGTGGGGGGGCACCCCCGTGTGGTCGCATGATGGGATCATCTGCACCGGCGAGACTTACAAGTCGACCGTGAAGCTGACCTTCGCCCGGGGGGCCTCGGTGGACGACCCGGCCGGGGTCTTCAACGCGAGCCTCGAGGGGAACACAAGGCGGGCGCTGGACCTCCATGAGGGAGAGGCGGTCGATGCGGACGCGTTCAGGGCCCTCATCCGCGCCGCGGTCGCCCTCAACGTGTCCAGCCGGAAAGCAAAACCCAGGCGGGCAGAGTAGGCTGCGGCATGTCCACTTCGAGCCGGAACAGCCGAATTACAGCGCTCCTCCCGTTGGCCGCCCTGATGGCATGCGCCGCCCCGAAAGCGACACAGGCTGTCCAGCCAGGCGCTTCCCTCGAGCTGGAACCCGGGCGGATGGTCATGATCCTGCAGGCCGCCACGGTGGGAGAGGCGAAGGCGCTCGGGCTGGATCCAGCGCCAGGCGATTCGGTTCACCGGTTCGCACCGCCCACCCCGGGGATGGGGGGCCCCTCCGGCATCTGTGTCATCCGCGCGGGCCGGGTCATCCGCTTCCGCATCACCGGGCAGGCCCTCTGAGGCCCGCCGGATGTTCGGCGGGTGCCGGGAACGACCAACGTCGCCTGCCTCCCGCTGGGATCCCGGGATCCGGCTGGTGTTCAGAGCACGTCGGCCGCCCCCCATGGGCGGGTGGGGATGCCCCCGGGAGGCTCGAAGGAGCTCGGGGTGGTGGTCAACGAATCCTGGAACCGCCGTACGTCCCGGAAACTCGCCGAAGTCCTGGCGCGGGCGCTCGGCCGCACCTAACCTTTGTGCTTGCGTCAGGTCGATTCACCCTGGAGAAACCCCAACCGCCAGCCCCGGAGGCCCCGAATGGCTGCCAATCCTGTCGCCTGGTTCGAGATCTATGTTCAGGACATGGACCGGGCCTTGCGCTTCTACGAGTCCGTTCTCGGGGTCCAGCTGACCCGGCTGGAGGCGCCGCTTTCCGAGCTTCAGATGTGGCTGTTCCCCTCCCACATGGAGGGCCCTGGCGCCGGCGGCGCACTCGTCAAACTGGATGGCTGCCCCTCCGGCGGGTCGGGAACCCTGGTGTATTTCCATTCGGAGGATTGCGCCATCGAAGAGGGCCGGGTGGTGGCGGCGGGCGGGCAGATCCACCGGTCCAAGCTGGCCATCGGCGAGTTCGGCTTCATCGCCCTGGCCCATGACACCGAAGGCAACATGTTCGGCCTGCATTCCCTGAGATAGCCGACGGGCCCCCCGGGGGCAGGCCGCCTGAACTCCGATCCGCCAAGGGGGGAGGAGCCATGAGACACAGGCGCATCGTCGTCGCTCGGTACGGGGGATCCGAGGTCCTCCAGGTGCTCGAGGAGGAAGGTCCCGAGCCCGGGCCCGGGGAGGTGCGGGTGAGGGTGCATGCCGCGGGCATCTCACTGCCTGATGTGCTGGCGCGCGAGGGCGTCCACCCCGAGACCCCCCGCCCGCCGTTCACGCCGGGGTGGGATCTGGTGGGCGAGGTGGAGCGGCTCGGGGCCGGCGTCTCGGGCCTCGAACCCGGCCAGATGGTCGCCGCGATGCCGATCAGCGGGGCCTACGCGGAGCTCATCTGCCTGCCACAGCAGGAGCTCGTCCCCGTGCCGCCGGGGCTGGACGCCGCCGAGGCCGTGAGCCTCGTGCTCAACTACATCACGGCCTATCAGATGCTGCACCACGCCGCGAAGGTCCAGCCGGGCCAGCGGGTGCTGATCCACGGTGCGGCCGGCGGTGTCGGCACGGCCCTCCTGCAGCTGGGGCGCCTCGCCGGGCTGGAGATGTACGGGACCTGCTCCGCGCGAGGGGCGCAGACGGTGTCCGACCTGGGCGGCATCCCGATCGACTACCGGCACCAGGACTTCGTGGCGGAACTCCGGCGCCTGGCGACCGGAGGTGCGGACGCCGTCTTCGATCCCATCGGAGGGGCCCACCTCTGGCAGTCCCGCGAGGCGCTGGCTCCGGGCGGGCGGGTGGTGGGCTACGGCCTCTCCACCTCCCTGCGTGGGGAAGGGCTGACGTCCAGCTCCCCGGGCCGCCGTCAGCGGTTCCGCGGCACGGCCGTCTTCGGGCTGTACATCCTCGGCAGCTGGCTCCTCCCGGGCCGGAAGCGGCTGGTCCCCTACAGCATCCAGACCCTCAAGCGGCTGAAGCCGGCCCTGTTCCGACAGGATCTGGCCACCCTGCTCGACCTCCTCCGACGCCAGCAGATCAGGCCGATCATCGCGCGCCGGCTCCCGCTCGTGGAGGCGAGACAGGCCCAGGAGCTGCTGGAGAAGGGGGGCGTGATCGGCAAGATCGTGCTTGTGCGCGAGGCTTCCCCCGGGAAGGATGCCTGAGGCGTCCCTCCGGCGGTCCGGCCCCGCCAGGCCCAGCTTCCCTCGTGAGACCTCCCATGCTGCTGAACCCCGAGCTCCCATGGCCCTTGAAGCTCACGGCCTGGTTCCTCCTTGTTCAAGGGATATCGAGTCTGGCCGGAACTATCCTCTCGGTCGTCCAGCATCGGCCCAGCGTGGATCTGACGGTCGGCTCCATCCTGCTCGGGTTTGGATTGTTGCGATTGAACAACCTCATCCGTTGGCTCACCGTCATCTCGCTGACCTTGCAGCTTCTGATGTGTGCATGGGTGTTGCGCGATCTCCTGGGCGACCCGGGCCTGACCGGCGACAGCCGCATGTTCAGCTACATCCTCTTTGATCCGGGCCCGAGCACCCTGGCGTTCATCCTGGGGGCCATGATCTTGGTCCTGTCGCTGCAAGGGATCTACCTCGTCATGCCGGGAACGCGGCGGCTCTTTCGAGTCGGATCCACGGCCTGAGGGCGGACGCCTCCCAGGGGCGCGGAGCCAGCGTCACGCCCCACCCCGCGGCGGCATCCCAGCCCGTATCCATCCGCCAGTCCCCACGCGTGAAAGGAGAAGGGGTCATGCCCACCCACACCGTCCGGCTCCACCGGGTGCTCCGGGCCACGCCCGAGCGGATCTACCGGGCCTTCCTCGATGCGGAGGCCCTGGCCAAGTGGCTTCCGCCCCACGGCTTCACCGGCCGGGTCCACCACCTGGAGGCCAAGGTGGGCGGCACCTACCGGATGTCGTTCACGAACTTCACCACGGGCCACAGCCACACCTTCGGCGGGCGGTACCTGGAGCTGGTGCCCGGCGCCTGCATCCGGCACACGGACACGTTCGACGACCCCAACCTGCCCGGGGAGATGCAGACGACGGTGTCCCTGAAGGTGGTGTCCTGCGGCACCGAGATGGACATCGTGCAGGAGGGGATCCCGGAAGTCATCCCCCCGGAGGCCTGCTACCTCGGCTGGCAGGAATCGCTCACCCTCCTGGCGCAGCTGGTGGAGGCGGAGATCCCGGAGCCCTAGGGGACGGGGGTTCACGGCGGCCTTTCCGGGCTCGGGTCCGGACGGATTCGACCATTGGGAGCCCGGAAACCACCGTTCGGTGGTTTCCGCCGGCGCCCGGTCCAAACCGGTGTCTGATGGGTGATTCCATCTCACAGGAGTAGCCATGGCCCTCGTCATCAGCACCAAGGACGCTTCGGGGCTGCTGGCGGCCATCAGGCAGGCCATCGACGACCGCGAGATCGACACCTGGTCGTACGACGAGAACGGTGATTTCACCCATACTCCGGGCCGGTGGAGGAACCTGGCCCGCCTTCATCCCATGGTCGATGTCCATTCGCTTAAATTTGGAATCATCGGGCACAAGGACACCGTCCTGTCCCGGGCGACCTATTGCGCATATCACGGGCGGTTCATGGAAATGCTGCTGGCGCACTTCGCCGGCAAGGCGCCCAGCGTGGGCGCCACCAGCAAACCGCTCCCGGCCGTGGATGCCGTCCGCGATCTGGGTTGAGCTCCCATCACCCGGGCTTGGATCGGCGCCGGCCGATCCGGACGAGGCATGAGGGTGGACGGCGCGGTAGCATGGGGCACACTTGACCCACTGAGCCCGGCCCCGAGGACATCCATGTCGCTCCGCACGCTCCTGAACCGGCTGACCTCTCCGCGCCCTCCGGCGGCAGGGGCCTGGGGGGCGCCGCGGGTGCTGGACCGGGGCCAGGTGGGCCGGCCCCAGATCGCCGTGGACGACCATGGGAACGCCATGGCGGCCTGGCACCACCGGGGCGCGGACCACGAAGGCGTCTACATCTGCCGCTACTACGCGGACCAGCGTTCCTGGGACGTGGTCCCCCGCCGCCTGGACAGCGCCCGCACCCAGGCCCACGCCCCCGAGATCGCCATGAACGTCCGGGGCGAGATGGCCGTGGTGTGGCAGGAGCAGGAGGGGCCGCAGGCCCGGGTCTGCGCCCGGCACATGCTGGGCTCGGCGGACACCTGGGTGCCCTACCCCCTGACGCTCCAGGCCCTGCCGGGCGAGGTCCACAGCCTGCACACCGGCATGGACCTAGCCGGCAACATCCACGCGGCCTGGTGCCAGGGCCAGCCCGGGGAGTACCGCGTCTACACCTGCGGCTACCAGGCGGAGGACGGCGGCTGGAACCCCGAACCCACGGCGCTGGGCGATCCCTCCCCGGCCCCGCTCTTCCCCCAGCTGGCCGTGGATCGCGGGGGCCAGGGGCTGGTGGTGTGGAGCGAGGAGCGGGACGGCAGCGGCGACCACCGCATCGTGGCCTGCCACTACGATGGGGGCGGCCGCTGCTGGAGCGACCGGCCCACCCTTGTGGCCCAGGGCCGCGCCACCTACCTCCGCATGGCCCTGGACGGCCGGGGGAACGCCGTCGTCGTCTGGGTGGAGGAAGGCGAAGCCGGGCTCAGGACCCTGCACGCCAGCCACCTGGATGGCCGCACCATCGAGTGGACGCCGACGCCCCGGCTCACCACGGGCCGGGCCATCCTCTGGCCCCAGGTGGGCCTCGACGGCCGGGGCCGGGCCCACGCCGTGTGGCGCCAGGAGTCCGCGGGCACCATGAAGCTCTTCACCAAGCGCTTCGCCGAGGGCCAGTGGGACGAGCAGCGCACCCCCCTGGTGGAGGACCTGGGCCAGAGCCAGGCCCACGCCCTGTCCGTGAACGCCCAGGGGCAGGCGCTGGTGGTCTGGTCGCAGATCCAGGAGGACCGGTCCTCGGTGTGCCTGCGCCGCTTCGACGGGGTGGCCTGGAGCGCCCACCCCCTCCTGCTGGGGACCCCGGGCCGGAAGGAGATCCGGGATCCCGGCGCGGTGCTCTCCCCCAGCGGCCACGTGGCGGCCATCTGGCGCCAGGGCGATGCCGGGGACGCCGTCATCGTCAGCGCCGTGGGGCAGGCCTAGGGCGGCAGGGACGGACCCGCTAGACTGGCCCCCATCCACTCCGCAGCCGGTCCGGCCCCGCGCCCCGCGCCAGGGCCCGTCCACCTCCGGGGCGGCAGGAGGCGGTCATGGCATTCCGACGGACACGGGGCGTGGTGGCACTGCTGCTGGCGGCGGGGTGCGGCCTGGGGGCCCAGGCGCTGGTCCCGCCTGCGGGCCTGCCCAGCGAGATGCCGGCCGAGTTCAAGGTGGCATCCGGAAGCTGGGACCACGCGCGCCGGGAGGTGATGATCCCCATGCGGGACGGCGTGAAGCTGCGGACGATCATCCTGGTGCCGAAGGGCGCCAAGGACGCCCCGATCCTGCTGACGCGCACGCCCTACAACGCGGCGGAGCAGACGGGCCATGCGGCCAGCCCCCATCTGGGGGCCGTGCTGCAGGGCTACGACAACGTGGCGGACCTCATCGTCGAGGGCGGCTACATCCGCGTGGTCCAGGACATCCGCGGCAAGTACGGTTCCGAGGGCGACTACGTGATGAACCGGCCCCTGCGCGGGCCCCTGAATGCCTCGAGCGTCGATCACAGCACGGACACCTGGGACACCATCGACTGGCTGGTGAAGCACCTGCCCGAGAGCAATGGCCGGGTGGGCATCCTGGGCATCTCGTACGACGGCTTCCTCCCCCTCATGGCCCTGGTGGACCCGCACCCGGCCCTGAAGGCGGTCGTGCCCATGAACCCCATGGTGGACGGCTGGCGGGGCGACGACTGGTTCCACCACGGGGCCTTCCGCGCCCAGAACCTGAGCTACATCTACGAGCAGCAGGCCACCCGGGCCAACGAGGCCAGGTGGTGGACGGGCTACCACGACGACTACGACCTGTTCCTGCAGGCGGGTTCCACGGGGGCCCTGGCCGCGAGCCGCGGCATGGACCAGCTGGGCTTCTGGCGCAAGCTCACCGAGCATCCGGCCTACGATGCCTTCTGGCAGCAGCAGGCCATGGACCAGGTCCTCGCCCGGAGGGGCCCCCTGAAGGTGCCCACCCTGCTGGTGCACAGCCTCTACGACGCCGAGGACATCTACGGCGCCCTGGCCGTGTGGAAGGCCCTGAAGCCGAAGGACGCGGCCGGCGGCCTCCACCTGGCCATGGGCCCCTGGAACCACGGCGGCGAGATCGGCGACGGCAGCGGCCTCGGGCCCCTGAAGTTCGGTCAGGACACGGGCCTGCACTTCCGCCGTGAGATCCTGAAGCCCTTCCTGGACCAGCACCTGAAGGGCGCCGGCCAGGCGGACCTGCCCCCGGTGAGCGCCTTCGAGACGGGGACGAACACCTGGAGGAAGCTCCCGGCCTGGCCCGTGGCGGGCGAAGGCACCACAACCCGCGCCACGCCCTTCTACCTGGAGGCGGGGCTGAAGGTGGCCACCACCGCGCCCAGGGCCGGAGACGCACCCTTCGAGGAGTATGTCTCGAACCCGGCCAAGCCCGTGCCCTTCCGCGCCCGGCCCATCCAGGCCGTGGGCTACGACGCGGCCCACACCTGGTCCCAGTGGCTCACGGATGACCAGCGCGAGGCCTCGGGCCGCACGGACGTGCTGGCCTTCGTGTCGGAACCCCTGACAGCGCCCCTGCGCATCGCGGGCGAGCCCGTGGCGAACCTGGTGGCGTCCACCAGCGGCACGGATTCGGACTGGGTGGTGAAGGTCATCGACGTCTACCCTGACGAGGTGGCCGGCCAGCCGCAGCTGGGCGGCTACCAGCTCATGGTGTCGGCGGACATCTTCCGGGGCCGGTATCGAGAAAGCGCGGAGGCGCCCAGGGCCCTGAAACCCAACGAGCCCCTGGTCTACCGCTTCGCCCTGCCCGCGGCCCATCATGTCTTCCTGCCGGGCCACCGGGTCATGGTGCAGGTGCAGTCCACCTGGTTCCCCCTCTACGACCGCAACCCCCAGACCTTCGTGCCCAACATCTTCTTCGCCCAGCCCGGCGACTACCGCCCCGCCACCCAGCGCATCTACCACACGCCCGGACAGGCCAGCTGTGTGGAGCTGCCGGTGGTGAAGTAGGTCAGGCTCCGAGCAGCTCGTCGACGAAGGCGGGCACCAGGTCCGTGGCCCGGCCGGCGCGGTGCTCCTGGAAGGCGTCGGCCACGCGGCTGGGCTCGAGGTTGAGCTCCACGGTGCGGGCTCCGGGGGCGGCGGCCTCGACGAAGCCGGCGGCGGGGTAGACGTGGCCGCTGGTGCCGACGGCCGCGAAGAGGGCGCAGCGCTCCAGGGCGCGGTAGATGCGCTCCATCTCCAGGGGCACCTCGCCGAACCAGACGATGTGGGGCCGCACCTGCCCGCGCCGGCAGGCCGGGCAGCGGCTGTCGGCATCCAGGTCGCCGGGCCAGTCGAGCACCCTGCGGCAGGCCAGGCAGCGGCCCTTGAGCAGCTCGCCGTGCATGTGGACCAGGTTCCGCGAGCCGGCCCGGTCGTGGAGGTCGTCCACGTTCTGGGTCACCAGCAGCAAGTCACCGGGCCACTCGCGCTCCAGCCGCGCCAGGGCCCGGTGGGCGGCGTTGGGCTGCACGCCCGGCAGGCTGCGCCGCCGCTCGTTGTAGAAGCGGTACACCAGGGCCGGGTTCCGGTGGAAGGCCTCGGGCGTGGCCACGTCCTCGACCCGGTGGTTCTCCCAGAGCCCGTCCGCGTCCCGGAAGGTGCGCAGGCCGCTCTCGGCGGAGATGCCCGCGCCGGTGAGGAGCACGATCGAGGCATCGCGGGGGAGGGCCATCGTCCGCCTACCTCTGGGGTCCGAGGTCCAGGACCAGCCCATCCACCGGGCCGGCCTTGAGGCCCAGCTCCCGGGCCAGGGTGGGAGCCAGATCCACGGTGCGGACGGGCTCGGGGCGTTCGCCGCCCTTCCAGGGCCCCCAGAAGATCAGGGGCACGCGGCGGTCGTAGGCGTAGGGGGTGCCGTGGCCCGTGGGCCAGTCCGTGGGGGGGACGCCGAAGACCGTCCAGGGCTTGAAGGCCACGAGGATGTCGCCGCTGCGCTCGGGGCGGAAGCTGCGGCGCAGCAGCACGCGCAGGCTGCTGTCCCGGGGGCTGCCCGCGGCGGCGGGGTCCGTGGCGAGGAGCTCCTCGGCGGTGAAGGCGTCGGCCACCTCGGGGCGGGCGCGCAGCCAGGTCTGGATCCGCGCCAGCACGGCCTTCCGGTCCAGGGCGGCGGCCTTGAGGGCGGCCTCCTGGAGGTAGAGGCTGTTCGGTTCCGGGGACTCGAACAGGAGATCGGCCTCCACCTTGAAGGTGGCCTTCAGGTCGGCCCGCAGCTCGTTCAGGAACTGAGGCGGGTGGATGCGACTCGCGGGGAAGCCGCTGTCGGCCAGGGCCTCGGGGAGGTCCATGCCGCCATGGTCGGCGCTGAGCACCACCCAGGCCCGGGGATCGCGGCGGCGGATGTCGTCCAGGAGGCGGCCCACGGTGCGGTCCAGGCGGTGGATCTGGTCCCGCATCTCGGTGCCGAGGGTGCCGTAGCTGTGGCCGATGTAGTCCGTGGCGGAGAAGCTCACGGCCAGCAGGTCCGTGGCGGGCCCCCGGCCCAGCTGCTCGCCCTCCAGCAGGGCCTCGGCGGCCTCCAGGGTGACCTCGTCGAGGAAGGGGGACTTGCGGAAGCGGGTCTCGAAGGTCTTGTCCAGGGGCATGCCCGCGCCCTGGATGAGGCGGGGCAGGGCGCCGTTGCGGATGACCTGGCCGGGGAAGGTCCAGGTGGCCACGCGGCCCTCGGGCGTCGCCGGCGCCTTCGCCCACAGCCAGCTCTGGGTGGCGAAGCGGTCCCGGAGGCCGCCGTCGAAGCGGACCAGCCATTCGGGCAGGCGCGCGGCATAGGTGGAGGAGCTGGTGAAGCCCGCGGCGCCCGTGAACCAGAAGGCGCCGGTGGGCCTGCGGCCGGCCATGAGGATGGCCGCCCGGTCCTTGCCCGATACGGCGAAGGCGCGGCCGCCGGGCACCTGGGCCTGGAGCCAGTCGCCGAGGCCGTCCCCCAGGAAGCGGGCGTTGGAGGAGCTGGCCTGGCCGGGGGCATGCAGGGCCCGGGCACCCGCATCCTCCACGCAGTACACCAGGCGGTGCGTGGCGCGCTCGTACCAGCGGTTCTCGACGATGCCGGTATGCGTGGGGAAGCGGCCCGAGAGCAGCACGGAGTGGCCGGGACCGGTCTCGGTGAAGCCGTGGTCGTGGTAGGCCTCGGTGAAAGAGACACCCTCCCTGCGGAGCCGCGCCAGCCCGCCCGTCAGCTCGGGGCCGTAGGTCTGCATCAGCTCCGCGGAGAGCTGGTCCACGGAGATCACCACCACCAGGCGGGGCCGCTCGGCGGCGGCGAGGCTCAGGGCCAGGGTCGCGGCCAGGGTCGCGGCGTGGATCGGGAGGGGGCGCATCAGAACGTCACCCCCACGCCGAAGGTCCACAGCCGCTCGAACTCCTGGCCGCTGCCCTGGGCCCTGAAGTAGGCGGACAGGTCCGACGCGCTGTTCAGCCGCACGGGGCGATCCTTGCTGGTGGGCTGCTGGTAGCTGGCCGCCACGTAGGGATGCACCACCACCATGGGGATGCGCCAGCGGGCGCCCACCCGGAGCCAGGTGCGGCTCAGGTCCTTGGCGCTGGAGGCGCCGGCGGTGTCCACCGTGTAGTGCTGGAGGCGCTGGATGAGGCCGATCTCGCCGGCAATTCCCACGAAGGGGACCCACACCTGGGCGTTGAGCCCCAGGCCCAGGCCCTGCTGCTTCAGCTTCGTGCCCTGGGTGGTGGTGCCCGTGGCCAGGCTGCCGTCGGCGGAGAACTGGGAGTATTCGAGACCGCCCTCCAGCTTCAGCAGGGGCCCCACCTGGAGGAGCTGCCGGTTCACGGTGGCGATGAAGCCCTTGCCCGTGTCGAAGTCCCCGGCCACCAGCTGGCTCGTGCCCGAGAGGATGGTCTGGGGCAGGTTCTGGCCCGAGGGTCGCGGCAGCTCCAGGCGCAGGTCCCACTGGGCGCAGAGGGGGACCGCGGTCGCGAGGCAGAGGGGCAGGAGGGCGAGACGCATCGAGGGCTCCGGCAAAACTTCGATCATACCCGTCGCAAGGGCCAGGTCCTCAGGGGCGCGTAGCCGCCCTGCGCCAGGCTTTCGAACAGCACCAGGTCCCCTGCGGCGAAGGGCGTGGGCAGGGGTTCGGGAAAGGCGGCCAAGGGCCCGGGCTGGCGCAGCCGGGCCAGCGTGATGTGGGCGCGGAAGGGCTTGGCATCGAAGGGTTCGCCCGCGGCGGCCAGGGCGCCGCGAAGATTCCGGGCCAGGCTCTCGAGGGCCGGGGAGGGCACCAGGCCCAGCCACAGGATCCGGGCCCGCCTGTTCCCGGGGAACCCGCCCAGACCCGCCGTGCACAGGGCGAAGGGGGCGTGCCGGGTGGCGACGGCGGAGGCGAGCGCGTCGAGGGCGGGCAGGGCCTCCGCCGGCCGGTCGCCCAGGAAGGCCAGCGTCACATGCAACCCCTCCGTTCTCGACCAGCGCACCGGCGGGCCGGTCTGCTGCCAGTGCCCCAGGGCCTCCCGGAGAGGCGCGGGCAGCGGCAGGGCGAAGAAGAGCCTCAGGCCCCCGCCTTCCACTTGATGCTGCAGCCCATGCTCGGGTGCTGGACTTTCAGGGGTCCCTCGCCCGCCAGCACGCGCTCGATGGCGACCCTCAGCTCCTGCCGGGTGACGTGGGCGGCATCCTTCCAGTTGTCGTCCAGGCGACCGCGGTAGGTGAGGTGGCGGTGGCCGTCGTAGAGGAAGAAGTCCGGCGTGCAGACGGCGCCCAGGGCGCGGGCCACGGACTGCTCCTCGTCCCAGAGGTAGGGGAACACGTAGCCCTTGGCCCGGGCCCGGATCCGCATGGCCTCGAAGCTGTCCTCCGGATAGGTCTCCGCATCGTTGGCGCTGAGTCCCACGACGGCGCAGCGGTCCTGGTAGGTCCTGGCCAGCGCGTTGATGCGGTCGTCCACGGCCTGCACGTAGGGGCAGTGGTTGCACATGACCACCACCAGCAGCGCCGGGCAGTGGAAGTCGTGCAGCGACCAGAGCCGGCCGTCGACACCAGGCAGGGTGAAGTCCGGACAGGCCGTGCCGAGCGGGACCATGGTGGATTCCGTCAGCGCCATGGGTACCTCCGGGTGGCCTCTTCCCTACATCGTACGCCTGGGGGCAAGCCAGCTTGACCGAAGTCATTTTTTTGACTTGACCCCTTCCTGCCTGCCTCTAGGCTGAACTCAACCAAGGAGCCCATGACCCAGCTGCCGCGCCTTCACTGGTCCACCCTCGGGGATGACACCGGGGGGCTGGAGCATCGGTGGGCGGGTCTGTGGGAGGTGACCGTGGATCGCGGCGCCTCGCCGGCCCTGCCGCCCCGGGACGTGGACCTGTGGGTGATCAACGCCCGGGGCGCCTGGCCGCCGCCGGAAATGAACCGCATGATGGCGGAGGTCGCGGCCCTGCCCATCCTGCTGGGGCTCCAGCCCGACGCCACGCCCATGGACGCGAAGGCGCTCTCGGAGTGGGGCGCCCTGGGCAGCGTGCGCTGGGGCGTGCTGGGGCCCGAGCCGCCCATGCCGGGCCTGCGCCCGCGCTCGGGCACCACCACGCAGCTCAGCGCCTCCCAGGCCCTGGCCTTCGGTCTCATCGGCACCAGCCCCGCCATGCAGGAGGTGCTGGCCCGGGCCCGCAGCGCCGCCGCCACGCGGGCCACGGTGCTGCTGCTGGGTGAGAGCGGCACGGGCAAGGAGGTCATCGCCCGGGCCATCCACCGCATGAGCGCGGACGCCGCGGAGCCCTTCGTGGCCGTGCACTGCGGCGCCATCCCCGAGAACCTGCTGGAGTCCGAGCTCTTCGGCTACAACAAGGGCGCCTTCACCGATGCCCGCAAGGACACGCCCGGCAAGTTCCGCGAGGCCCAGGGCGGGACCATCTTCCTGGACGAGGTGGGCACCATGCCCCTGGGTGCCCAGGTGCGCCTCCTGCGTGTCCTCCAGGAGCGCGAGGTGCAGCCCCTGGGCGGCGGCGCGCCCGTGAAGGTGGACCTGCGGGTGGTGACCGCCTCCAATGTGGATCTGTGGAAGAAGGTGCAGGACGGCAGCTTCCGCGAGGACCTCTTCTACCGCCTGGAGGTCGTGCCCATCACCATGCCGCCCCTGCGGGCGCGGCGGGAGGAGGTGCCCTTCCTGGCCCAGCACTTCCTCAACCGCAAGGCCCGGGAGCACCGCCTCTACCCCAAGGCTCTGCATCCCAGCGTGGACCCGCTCCTGATGTCCCTGCCCTGGCCCGGCAACGTGCGCCAGCTGGAGAACGCCATCGAGCGGGCCATCGTGCTGTCCGGCACGCGGCCCGTGCTCACCCGGGAGGACTTCGCCTTCCTCGCGGACCGGATGGGGCTGGCTGCGAGCGGGCCGGAAGCGCCGGCCCCGGCCCCGAACGTGGTGCCCGCGGCCTTCGCGCCCCCCCCCGCCGCCTCGTTCCCGCCCCCGGCGGCGGCCTTCGGGGTGGACCTGCCGCCCGAGGGCATGGACCTGAACCAGGTGGTGTCGGACATGGAGAAGACGCTCATGCTCCAGAGCCTCGCCATCACCCGCGGCAACAAGAAGCGCGCCGCCGACCTGCTGGGCCTCAAGCGCACGACCTTCCTGGAAAAAATGAAGCGGCTGGACCTCGAGGACGCGGACAGCGCCGAAGCCGAGGCCTGATTCGCCCCTGTTAACCTGGGGCCATGGCGAATGTGACGCATCTGAGGTGGAAGCTGGAGGTTCCCGACCCCCAGGAGGAGGCGCTGTGCGCCTGGCTGGAGGAAGGGGGCTCGTCGGCCTTCTACCGCGAGGCCGATCCGCCGCGGGCCTGCTACGCCTACTTCCCGCCGGACCAGGCGCCCCCGGAGCCCACGGGCCTGGCCGCCTTCCCCGGCGTGCGCCTGCTCGAGGCCGAGACCTTCGGCGACGAGGACTGGCTGGCCAAGAGCCGGGAGGGCTTCGGCGCCTTCGATGTGGGCACGCGCTTCCATGTGCGCCCCCTCTGGGAGGACACCCCCGGTCCCGCGGATCGCCTGGACCTGGTGGTGAACCCCGGCCTGGCCTTCGGCACCGGCGGGCACGAGACTACGCGCCTCTGCATGGAGCTCCTGGAGGAGCTGGCCGCCGCGGGCCGCCTGAAGGGCCCCATCCTCGACATCGGCGCGGGCACGGGCATCCTCTCCCTGGCCGCCTTCCTGCTGGGCGGCCGGGACCTCCTGGCCTTCGACATCGACCCCGACTGCGGGCCGGCCATGACCGAGCTCATGGCGCTGAACGCCCACCTGCTCAAGGGCGCCCGTCCCTACGACAGCTTCGTGGGCACCCTGGACCACCCGCAGGTGCGGGGGCCCTACCCCGGCCTGCTGGCCAACATCCTGCTGGAGACCATCCAGGAGCTGCTGCCCCGCATGGCCGAGGTGGCCGCCCCGGGCGGCTGGCTCGTGGCCAGCGGCATCCTGGCGGAGCGCACGGACGAGGCCCTGGTGAGCCTCGTCTCGCACGGATTCAAGCCGGAGAAGGTGCTGAAGGAAGGCGAGTGGATCGCCGTGCTGGCGGTGCGGGAACCATGAGCCGCGCGGACCGCCCCATCGGCGTCTTCGACTCGGGCATCGGCGGCCTCACGGTCATCCACGCCCTGCGCCAGATGCTGCCCCAGGAGGAGCTCATCTACCTGGGCGACACGGCGCGGCTGCCCTATGGCAGCAAGAGCCACCACACCATCGAGCGCTACACGCTCCAGATGGGCGAGCTGCTCCAGCGCCACGACCCCAAGCTCATCGTCATCGCCTGCAACACCGCCAGCGCCCACGGGCTGCCGGCGCTCCAGGCCGTGAGCCCCTGCCCGGTGATCGGCGTCATCGAGCCCGGCGCCGAGGCCGCCGCGGCGGTGCCCGGTCCCGTGGGCGTCATCGGCACCCTGGCCACCGTGGGCAGCGGGGCCTACGAGGCGGCCATCCTCCGCCGGGACCCGACCAAGGTCATCCACAGCGCGGCCTGCCCCCTGCTGGTGCCCCTGGCGGAGGAGGGCTGGTTCGACGATGCCGTCACCGACACCATCTGCCGCCGCTACCTGGACCTGCTGCCCGCCGACGTGAAGACCGTGGTGCTGGGCTGCACCCACTATCCCACCCTGCTGCCCAGCCTGGAGCGCTGCCGCCCCGGCACCCACTGGATCGACAGCGGCCGGGTCACCGCCAGGGCCGTGGACCGCATGCTGCAGGGGACCCTCGGCTACCGCACCCTCAGCGCCCGTGGCACGCTCCGCGTCCAGCTCACGGATGCCAGCAGCCGCCTGAAGGAAGTGGGCAGCCGCTTCCTGGAGGAGGAGCTGGGGGACGTGGAAGTGGTGGAGATCTAGGCGGGAACGGCGCCCGGCAGCGTGAACGCCACGCAGGTGCCCCGTCCTTCGGTGCTGTCGATGCGGATCTCGCCGCCGTGGCTGCGGACGATCTCGCGGCAGATGCTGAGGCCCAGGCCCGTGCCCATGCCCTCGGGCTTGGTGGTGAACATGGGGCGGAAGACCTGGCCGATGAGATCGGCGGGGATGCCCTGGCCCGAATCCTGGAAGCGGACCTCCCACCAGGGGCCGCTGGGCGAGCTCTCCTCGGCCGGTTTTGCGGAGAGCCGCACGGTGCCGCCGCCGGGCATGGCGTCCACGGCGTTCTTCATGAGGTTCAGGAAGAGCTGCTCCATCTGCTTGCGGTCCACGTAGAGCCGGCACCCGGCGGGCACCTCCGCCTCCACGGTGACGCCATGCGAGGTCAGGGTGGGGGCCCACAGCTGGCGGAGGTCCTCGAGCAGATCCGCAAAGGACTGGGCCTCCTGATGCAGCTGAGGTCGGCGGGTGAGGTCGAGCATGCGGCGCACGATGCCCCCCACCCGCTGGATCTGGGCCTGGATGACGCCCAGGCGCTCGCGCACGCGCTCGGGCAGGTCCTTCTGACCCTCCATGAGCTGGAGGTGGCCGTTCACCAGGTTGAGGGGCGTGCCCACCTCGTGGGCGAAGGTGGCTGCAAGCTGCCCCGCCACCGCCAGCCGTTCCTGGGCGCCCAGTTCCTCGCGGAGCAGGGCGTTGCGCTCGGCCATGGCCGCCAGCTCCGCGTTCTTGGCCTGCAGTTCCGCCAGGGCGGCATCGATGCGGTCCTGGAGGTTGGCGTTGAGGCCGCGGATCTCGTGGATGAGGGCCTCGCGCTCCTCGCCGGCCCGCTGGAGCTGCACGGCCATGCCGTTGAACTGCGCGGCGATGAGGCCCAGCTCGTCGCTGCGCTTGATGGGGACCCGGGCCCCGGCCTCGCCCCGCTCCAGCTGTTCCATGGCCAGCACCGTGGCCTCGATGGGATCGCTGATGAGCACGCGCAGGATGAGCCAGAGCAGGATGAACTCGCCGAGGAGGACGCCGGGCAGGGTGCGCAGGGTGCGCTTCAGGTTGTTGTCCCAGACCACCTCCCACCGCTCCAGGTCGCAGTAGACCCGGATGAGGCCCAGGGGTGCCTGGCCCGGCCGGTGGGTGCGGATGGGCTGGTAGACCTTCCAGGCCCGCCCCCCGGTGTTCAGGTCCACCAGCTCGGCCTGGGGTTTCGTCAGGGTCAGGTACGAGCCGATCTCGGGACCCCACTCCACGGCCGCTTCGTCCCCGGAGGAGCGCACCAGCTCCACCTCGTTGCTCTTCCCCACGCGCTTGAAGACGTCGATCTGGAAGATGCTGCGGTCGGGGCCGGCGATGCTCTCCAGCAGCTGGTCGAGCTTGTCGGCGTCCTTGAAGGCGGGATCCCGCTCCACCACGTCGGTCTCCACCGTCCCGGCGGTGTCGATGGTGAGCTGGCGGGAGTAGTTCTCCAGCTCCCGGCGGCTGTTGCGGGTGATGGAGTAGGCCACGGCCACGGTGAGCACGCTGGTGACGAGGCCCAGCAGCAGGAACAGCTTGGCGTGCACGCTGCGCAGCCAGGCCAGGGGGCGGATCCGCACACGCCAGAAGCTCATCGCGGGGAGGCCTCCGGCGGGGGGAGCCCCAGGGCGGGGCGCACCGCCCGGGCGAAGCTGGCCGAGTCCTGGCCCGCCGCGGCGGCCGTGAAGCGCTCGAAGGCCGTCCGCCGGGCCTCGGCCACGCCGCCCAGCAGCTCCAGCACGCCGCCGGCCAGGAGGTCGCGCCCCCGGGCGCGGAGCTGGCCCTCCTCCTCCCATAGCAGGGCCTCCAGGCTCGCCAGGTCGTGGTGCTCCCCCAGAGCGGTCTGGAGGATCTTCAGGTCCCTGAGGACCGCCTCCGGCGCCGCCGCGAAGGCTCCCTCCAGGGCCTCCACGGCGTAGCGCAGCTTCTTGATGCGGACCCGGGCCTTGTGGAGGGCCGGTGCATCCTCCTGGGCGGCGAGGGTCGCCAGGTCCCCCAGGGCGGCCGCGGCGCGGGGCTCGAGGCAGGCCCAGGCAGCCTCCTGGAGCGAGGCGTGCTGGAAGGGCGCCGGCAGGCTGGGCACCTCCAGGAGCTTGGCCAGGTCGGGCAGGCGCAACTCGCCCAGCTCATTGTGCATGGCGCGCCGGGCCTTGGCCCGGGCCCGGTCCACGCGCTCCAGCAGGTGTTCCAGTACGGCACCCTGGCCGGGGTTGGGGGCCGCCCGGCGGTGCTGGTCCAGGCGGGTGGCATGGACATCGAGCTCCCGCGGCAGGCCGAGGACGTCCACGAGCCGCTTCAGGGCCCGCCGCTGCCCCTTGTGGCCGGGATAGGCCTCGGCGTCCACGAGATCCAGCACGGCGCCAAGGCGCCGGGCCGAGACGCGCACCTGGTGCAGCGGCTCCTCAGCCTCGGCCCAGCCCTCCGTGGCCAGCAGCGCCTGAAGCGCCGCCAGCCGCACCTCCAAGGCGCGGTGGAGCAGGATCGCCAGTTCGGCCGGATGCATCTGATGATTTTAGACACAAACCGCGAAAGCGAAAAAATGGCGTAAACTGAGAGGCCTATGGAACACATTCACATCAAGGGCGCCCGGGAACACAACCTCAAGAACTTCGACCTCAGCCTGCCGCGCAACCAGCTGGTGGTGATCACGGGGCTGTCGGGCTCGGGCAAGTCCAGCCTGGCCTTCGACACGCTCTATGCCGAAGGTCAGCGCCGCTATGTGGAGAGCCTGTCGGCCTATGCCCGGCAGTTCCTCGACCAGATGGAGAAACCCGATGTGGACAGCATCGAGGGTCTCTCCCCGGCCATCTCCATCGAGCAGAAGACCACCAGCAAGAACCCCCGCTCCACCGTGGCCACGGTCACGGAGATCTACGACTACCTGCGCCTGCTCTTCGCCCGGACGGGCAAGCCCACCTGCGTGGCCTGCGGCGAAGCCATCGCCAGCCAGACCATCCAGGAGATGGCCGACCAGATCCTGGCGAAGCCCGAGGGGACGAAGCTGCAGATCCTGGCCCCCGTGGTGCGGGGCCGCAAGGGCGAGTACAAGAAGCTGCTCCAGGACCTCATGAAGCGCGGCTACATCCGGGCGCGGCTCAACGGGCAGATGCTCGACCTCACCGAAGGCATCCCGGACCTCGACAAGCAGAAGAAGCACACCATCGACGTGGTCATCGACCGCCTGAAGGTGAGCCCCGCCGTGCAGTCCAGGCTGGCCGACAGCCTGGAGATCGCCTGCAACCTGGCGGAGGGCAGCGCCCTCGTGGATCTCGATGGGACGGAGCGGCTCTTCTCCAGCAAGCTGGCCTGCAACAACGCGAAGTGCGCCAAGTTCGGGCTGGGCCTGCCGGAGCTGGAGCCTCGGTCCTTCTCCTTCAACACGCCCTACGGCGCCTGCCCCACCTGCGACGGCCTGGGCTTCAAGCGGCAGTTTGCCGAGGAGCTGATCATCCCCAACCCGGCCCTCTCCATCAACGAGGGCGCCATCCAGGCCAGCGGCTGGAAGAGCGTGTCCGAGGACGGCTGGCGCTCGCAGATGCTGGACCAGCTGGCCCGCAAGGTGAAGTTCAGCCTGGACACGCCCTGGAGGAAGCTCGGGGCCGACATCCGGCGGCTCCTGCTGCACGGCACCGAGAAGGAGATGCGGTTCACCTACGAGAACAAGAAGAACCGCTACGACTTCGTCCACCACTTCGAGGGCATTGTCGGCAACCTCGAGCGCCGCTACCGCGAGACCACCAGCGAGGAGATCCGCGCGGAGCTGGAGGAATCCATGCGGGTCGTCCCCTGCGAGGCCTGCGCGGGGCTGCGCCTGAGGCCCGAGGTTCTGGCGGTGTATGTGGGCGGGCTGAACATCGCCCAGGTGGTCTCCCAGAGCGTGCGCGACGCCCGGAAGTGGTTCGCGGACCTGACGCTGGAAGGCAAGGAGGCCGTCATCGCCGAGAAGGTGCTGAAGGAGATCCGCGAGCGCCTGGGGTTCCTCGACGATGTGGGTCTCGGCTACCTGACGCTGGACCGCAGCGCGGCCACGCTGTCCGGCGGCGAGGGCCAGCGCATCCGCCTCGCCACGCAGATCGGCAGCAAGCTCCAGGGCGTGCTCTATGTGCTGGATGAGCCCAGCATCGGCCTGCATCAGCGGGACAACCTGCAGCTGATCCGCACCCTCCAGGAGATGCGCAACCTGGGCAACACGGTGCTGGTGGTGGAGCATGACCTGGAGACCATCCTCGCCGCCGATCATGTGGTGGACATGGGCCCCGGCGCCGGCGAGCACGGCGGCTTCGTGGTGGCCCAGGGCACGCCCGACGAGATCGGCCGCACCCCCGGCTCCATCACCGGCGACTTCCTCTCGGGCCGCGATGCCATCCCCGTGCCCCGCACCCGGCGCAAGGCCAAGCGCGGCCACCTGTCCGTGGTGGGCGCCGAGGAGAACAACCTCAAGAAGGTCGACGCGGACTTCCCCATCGGCCTCTTCACCTGCGTCACCGGGGTTTCGGGTTCGGGCAAGAGCACCCTGGTGAACGAGATCCTCTACAAGGCCCTGGCCAACCAGCTGCACCAGGGCGTCCACATCGTGGGCAGGCACAAGGCCATCAAGGGCCTCGACGCCGTGGACAAGGTCATCGACATCGACCAGGCGCCCATCGGCCGAACCCCCCGCAGCAATCCCGCCACCTACACGGGGCTCTTCACGCCGCTCCGCGAGCTCTTCGCCCAGCTGCCGGAGAGCAAGGCCCGGGGCTATGCGCCGGGCCGCTACAGCTTCAACGTGAAGGGCGGGCGCTGCGAGAAGTGCGAGGGCGACGGCGTCCTCAAGATCGAGATGCACTTCCTCCCGGACGTCTACGTCACCTGCGAGCAGTGCAAGGGCAAGCGCTACAACCGCGAGACCCTCGAGATCCACTACAAGGGCCACAGCATCTCCGAGGTGCTGGCCATGACCGTGGAGGAGGCGCTGGGGCTGTTCGCGCCCATTCCCGTGCTGGCCAACAAGCTGCAGACCCTCATGGACGTGGGGCTGGGTTACATCCGTCTGGGGCAGAGCGCCACGACGCTGTCGGGCGGCGAGGCCCAGCGCGTGAAGCTGGCCAAGGAGCTGAGCAAGCGCGCCACGGGTCGCACGGTCTACATCCTGGACGAGCCCACCACGGGCCTGCACCTCAAGGACATCCAGAAGCTGCTGGAGGTCGTCAACCGCCTCGTGGAGACGGGCAACACCCTCATCGTCATCGAGCACAACCTCGACGTCATCAAGACCGCCGACTGGATCCTGGACCTGGGCCCCGAAGGCGGCGGCGAAGGCGGCCGCATCATCGCTGTGGGCACGCCCGAAGAGGTGGCCAGGAAGAAGACCAGCGTGACGGGAAGGTACCTCGCGCCATACCTGAAGTAGCCACCGGGCTCAGCGTCGCCCGGTGTTGTCCCAAATCAGGCCATCGGCGACGTCCCCGTTGTCGAGGGTCTCGTGGGCACCTTCCTGGAACACCGCCCAGAGGGCCTCCGCGCGCTTGCGCCGGAAGCGGGGGTTGGGGATGGTGCGCTCCAGGGCTTCCCGGGTGGCGGGGGGGTGCTCCAGGCGGGCCATGAGCCAGCGGTTGCCCAGCTCCATGACGGCGCCCACGTCGCCTTCGTTACCCCAGGCCCACCGCAGCGCCGTGAGCTTCTTGGCCCGGTCCACGGCCAGGTCCCCCAGGTGCCGGACCTTGTCCACCACCGGATCGTGCTTGGGCGGGGTATAGGCCCGCACGCGCTTCAGGAGGTGGCGCATGTCCTTCGGCAGGGCGGCCAGGCGGGGGCCGATCTCCGGGTGGTCCCGCTTCGCATCGGCCTCGTCGGCCAGGATGCGCAGCAGGGGCAGCAGCAGGGCCGCGTCCCGGCTGGCGTAGCTGATCTGGGTGTCGCGCAGGGGCCGGAGCATCCAGTTGGAATCCTGTTCCTCCTTGGGGATGTCGAGGCCGAGCTTGAGCTTGGCCATGGTCTTGAGGCCGGGCTGCGGATAGCCCAGGGCGCGGGAGAGCAGCATGGTGTCGAAGATGCTGTCGGGCACCACGTCGTAGAGGCGCTTGAAGACGATGCCATCGCCTGAGAAGTCGTGGACGATCCAGGGCACCTGGGCCATGGCCTGCAGGGCGGGACGCATGAGGCCCCCGAGCGCCAGCGGATCCACCAGCCAGGCCTGGTCGTGGGTGGCCACCTGCAGCAGGGCGAGCAGGCAGTGGTGCATGCCCGTGAGGCTGCACTCGATGTCCACGGACAGCACGCCCGCCGCATGCCACAGGGGCAGCGCCTCCTGGAGCTTCTCGGGCGTGTCCACGTAGGTCGTGGGAAGGTCGAAGTGGTCGAGCACCATCCGGCCAGTATGCCAGTCCGGTACCATGATCCTTCGTCACGATCTGCGAGGCCTCATGAACCGCTCCCTCTTCTGGACCACCTTCGCCACCGTCTTCCTCGCGGAGGTGGGCGACAAGACGCAGCTCGCGGCCATGACGGCCACGGTGCGCAGCGGCCAGATCTGGACCGTGTTCCTGGCCGCCTCCGCGGCCCTGGTCTGCGCCACGGCCATCGGCGTGGCCCTGGGCGGCGTGCTGTTCCGCTACATCCCCGAGGCCGCCATCAAGTGGGCCGCGGGGACGGCGTTCATCGCGGTGGGGCTGTGGGTGCTGATCAAGGGATGATCATCCCCGCCTGAGCGTGAGGATGGCGATCTCAGGCGGGGCGGCGATGCGGAGGGGCAGGCCCACCACGCCCAGCCCGCGGCTCACGTAGAGCAGATCGTCCCCCTCGCGGTACAGGCCGTCCGTGCGGGGGCCGATGAGGTGGGCGCTGCTGAAGCCGGGAATGGGGTTGATCTGTCCGCCGTGGGTGTGGCCCGAGAGCGTGAGCCGCGCCCCGGCTTCCAGGGCCTGTTCCCACTCGCTGGGCCGGTGATTCAGGCAGAGGCGGAAGGCGTCGGCCGGCAGGTCCCGGGCGGCCTCGGCGGGCCGGGGGCCCGGGCCGAAGACCATGTGCCGGAAGCGGCCGTTCCGCGCCATCGGGTCCTGGAGGCCAATGAGGGCCAGGGTGCTGCCTCCCCGCTGGATGAGGGCCGAGGCGTTCTCCAGGCAGCGGATTCCGGCGGCCTCCAGGTCCCTCCAGATGGGGCGGGGGTCGTCGAAGTAGTCGTGGTTGCCCAGGATGGCGAAGGAGCCGTAGGGTGCGGGAAAGCCTTGGAAGGCCTCAATGATCGGCGCCAGCTCCTCGGGCCGGCTGTCCACCAGGTCGCCGGTGAGGAGCAGCAGGTCCGGGCGTTCCCGGGCCGCGAGGTCCCGCCAGCGGCGCACCAGGTCCGGGCCCACCAGGGGGCCGGAATGGAGGTCGCTGAGGTGGGCGAGGCGGAGGCCCTCCAGCCCCGGGGGCAGGTCGCTGAAGGTGAGGGCCCGCCGGGTGATGGAGGGGTCTCCGTAGGCCTCCCGGGACCCGACGGCGCCGAAGGCGACGGCCGCGCCGGTGCTGGCGAGGGCAGCGGTCCGCAGGAAGGCCCGGCGTCCGGGATCCACGGCCTCGCCCGCCGGTTCCGGCCGATTCCGGCTCCAGAGGTGCCAGAGGCCCTCGGCGGTCATGCCCATCAGCAGGTGCAGCACCGTGAAGGCCTGGAAGTAGAAGCCGCCCCGGGCCAGGCCCCGGAGGAGCGGCAAGGCCTCGTGGCCGCCCTGGCCCAGGAGGCGCAGCCCCGCGAAGAGGATCAGGGGCACATGGACGAGGCCCAGCACCCAGGGCACCACTCGGTGGAAGCGCCCCGGCAGCTCCAGGCGCAGCAGGCGCAGGTGCAGCCACTGGACCAGGAAGATGAGGACAAGGCCGATGAGGAAGAGCATCAGGATCCCGGGGAAGACATCACGGCCGCACGATCACGCTGAGGGTTCCCACAGTACGGCCCTTCATGGTGCCATCCAAGGGGCGGTGCAGCCCCACCGTGAAGGAGAGGTTGCCGGCCAGACGCCGCAGCACATCCAGGGGCAGGTCGATGTCGCGGCTGTCCAGCTCGAGGCCCGCCACCCGCTGGGCGGAGGGCCGGGGCGCGGCGTCCTGCCAGACGGTCGCGTGCTCCACATAGGCGCGGAGGAGGCCCAGCCCCAGGTCGCCGCGCAGGCGCCGGAGCCGGTTGCCCGTGGCGGTGTAGGCGGGCAGGGCCGCCTGGACCACCCGGTTGGCATCAAGGGCGGTGGGCAGCAGGGAGGTGCCCACGCCGCCCAGGCGGAAGCGGTCCAGGGTCGTGGGGTCGCCGCCGATGCGGCCCTCCTCCAGGTGCACGGTGAGGGGGGACCAGGGGTTGATCCAGCCCAGGGTGAGGGTGGTCCGGGTCAGCGTCCAGGCGTGACCGTCCGTCCGGCCCTGCTGTTCCCGGGAGGCGAGGGCGGCGCGGAGGCCCTGCCCGTCCCGGCTCCAGAAGCTGCCCAGGCCTGCGTCCACGCCCCAGAGGGCGCGGTGGATCGGGCTCGCGTCCGCGGGTGCGACGCGCTCGAAGGCCGCCACGGGCCGGAAGTGCGCGCGGGGCCGGCCCAGGTCCGCCCGCTCGAAGGCCAGCTCTGCGCCCCGGCGCTCTCGGTCGAAGCCCGCGAGGGGCGCGAAGCGCTGGCTCGAGGGGCGCTCGAGGAGGGAGAAGGCCTGGAGGGAGGGCGCCCACCGCCAGCCCCGCCAGGCCACGCCGGCCATGCCGCCGCGGGGGCCCGCGCCGTCGCCGAGGCCCGCGAGGACCTGCCAGTTCAGGCGGTTCAGGAGGTCGTTGCCGCCGGCGCCGAGCTGGGCGCTGAGGCCCGAGGGCGTGGCGCTGTACCCCGCCAGGGTGAAGGTGTCATGGCTTTCGCCCACCCGGTAGGGATGGGGTTCCACGGGGACCGGCGGCGGCAGGGGGCTGGACTCGTCGGCCTTCGGCAGCACCTGGCCCGGCACCAGGGGCGCCGGGTCCTGCGGCAGGGGCTTCGCATCCAAGGGGGGCCGGGTGGCGTCGAGGCGGCGGATCTGGAGGCCCGAGGCGCTGAGCTGGGTGTAGTAGATCCAGCGGCCGTCGGGCGTCGCCACGGGATTCCAGGCGGCGGCCAGGGTGCGGGTGAGGGGGCGGCCCTGGCCGTCCACCAGGTTCCAGATGCCCTCCACTTCCCGCCACGTGGGGCCGCCCGGCGTAGCCGGTCGGGCCACTTCCGGGGCCGGGGCCGAGCCCCGGGTCAGGCCCCGGCCGAGCGTCCACTGCCAGGGCTGGGGTTTCAGCACGCCCTCCGCGTCCGGCAGCCGCAGCTGGAAGGCGATGCGGTCCGGGCCGGTCCACAGGGGCTTCCAGGGCAGGGCCCCGTTCACCGGGCCCAGGCGCCGGGCGGGGGGGAGGACCGGGGCGGCCGGGGCGTGGTCCACGGGCTCCCCGGGCTCCGGCTGGGCGGCCTTCGGCATGGCCTTCAGGTCCCACACATAGAGGCCCGGGTGTTTGGGGGCCGTGACGCGGGCCAGGAGCTTCGTGCCGTCGGGGCTCAGGGCCAGGTCCGAGGCCCAGCCCTGCAGCTGGGTGACGAGCTCGCCTTCACGCAGCCCCTGGGCCCTGGCGAAGCGCTCCAGCTCCAGGGCCGTGTGGGTCAGCTCCGCGCAGTAGCGCTGGTAGCCGTCCTTCGGGCCGAAGCCGAAGGTGGCCCGGAAGGCCGCCTCGAAGTCGCGCTTCCCGGCCAGGCGGAGCCAGAGGGTCTGGAGCACCTTCGGGTCCCCGGCTTTGGCCTCCAGCCATTCCAGGTAGCCGCTGCCTCCCAGGTAGGCCAGGCTGCCGCCGAGGAAGCCGCGGGTGCCGCTCAGGGCCTCGTAGGTGGGCAGCTTGCCTTCGAGGGCCCACTGGCGCAGGACCGCGGCGCGAATGGCGCTGTGCGGGCGGCCGCTGCCGGTGAGCTTCCCCTCGATGAGCGTGGCGTAGCCTTCCGTGACCCAGCGGGGCGATTTCTCCGCGAGGGGTCCCAGCACCGCGGTCCAGCGCTGCCAGAGGTTCGGCCGCCGGGCCGGGCGCAGCAGATGGTGCATGTGGCCGAGCTCGTGCGCCACCAGCAGCTCAGCCCAGCCGCGATGGTGGCCGATGGGCGAATCGGGGGCGGGCTCCGTCTTCCAGAGCACCACCTGGGGGCGCTGGAGGATTGGGAAGGCCAGCCCGTTGGCCTCCAGGACGGGATCGAGGATGACGATGTCGATGGGCTTTCCGGGCTTCTCGTAGGCGAACCCCACGAGGCCGAGGTACTGGGCATGGACGCCCTCGACGCGCCCGGCCACGTCGCGCCCGAAGGCCTCGAAGGCGGCGGGGCAGTGGATGCGGTAGTGGGCCGTGGCGAAGGTGAGCCAGGGGGCGTCCGGGGCCTGGACCCGCGCAGGGGCCGCCTGGACCAGGGCGGGAAGGAGGGCCAGGGCGGGGGTCAGGATCCGGGGGCGCATCTCCCCAGTGTGAACCGGGGCGTGACGGGGATCACTTTTTGAGAACTCATCTCAAATTTGGGTTTGAAATCGAAGATCAAGTTTGTGAGACTCATTCTCATGCACGTGAACCGCCTTGGTCTCCTCCTGGTCCCCGCCGTGCTGGCGGCCCAGGCGCCCATGCCCGCTCCGGCGCCGGCCCCGATGCTCACTTCGGTGCCCACCCGGGACCGCGCGGTGCTGGCCATGGGGACGGAGCTGAGGCTGCATCTCGAAGGGCCGGGGGATCTCGACCGGGTCTCACAGGCGGCGCTGGCGGAGGCGGCCCGCCTGGAGGCGGCCTGCTCCACCTGGGAGGCCGCCTCCGCCTGGAGCCGCCTGAACGCCGCGCAGGGCGAGCCGGTGTCCCTGGATGCCGAGTGGATCGACCTGCTGGGTCGGATGAAGGCCTGGCAGGTCCGGACGGAGGGCGCTTTCGATCCGGTGCTCATGGCCCTGGTGCGGGCCTGGGACCTTCGGCACGGTGGGCGGACGCCGACGCCCGAGGTCCTGGCGGAGGCCCGCCGGGCCTCGGGCGCCGGGCTGCTGCTGCTCGACCCGGCCGCCGGCGTCGCCCGTCTGACCCATGCCGCCGCGGGTGTGGAGGAGGGGGGTTTCCTCAAGGGCTACGCGCTGGACCGCCTGCGTCGGGTGGCGGCCAGCCCCGCCGGGCTGCTCGATTTCGGGGGCCAGCTGCTGGCTTGGGGTCGGCCCGTGCCGGTCGCCATCGCCGATCCCCTGGACCGCCGGCACCCCCGCCTCTCCTTCCGCCTGGACGAGGCCTCCCTCGCGGGCAGCGGCACCTCCGAGCGCGGCCGCCACATTCTCGATCCCCGCACCGGCGAGCCCTGCCCGGCCTGGGGCAGCACGGCGGTGGTGTCCGCGGACGCCCTCACGGCGGACGTGCTGTCCACGGCCCTCTATGTCCTGGGCCCCGACGCGGGTCCCGCCTGGGCCGAGCGCCAGGGCGTGGCCGCCGCCTTCCTCCTCAACGACGGAACGGTCCGGATGACTCCGGCTTTCCGCGCCCTCCACCCCACCCTGATGTCCCGGGAGTCCCGATGAAGTCCCTGCTCACCCCCCTCATGTGCGCCCTGCTGGCGGCGCCCGCCTTCGCCCAGGAGAAGCCGGATACCGATAAGCGAGTCGCCGAGCTGGAGCGTCGCCTGGACGCCATGTCCCGGGAGCTCGAGAGCCAGAAGACCGGCAGCGTGATGCCTCCCGCCGGCGAGGAAGGCCGTTTCGGCCTGGGCGCGGCGGCCAGCAAGGTCTACGCGGCCCCCACGGGCCTCAGCATCGGCGGTTACGGCGAGTTCCTGTACCAGAACTTCGATTCGAAATTGCAGGATGGGACGAAGGCGCCCCGGGAGAACAACCTCGACGCGCTGCGTCTCGTGCTCTACACGGGCTACAAGTTCAACGAGCACATCGTCTTCAACTCCGAGCTGGAGTTCGAGCACGGCGGCTACTCCGATGAGTCCACCGGCGGCGAGGTCAAGGTCGAGTTCGCCTACCTGGACTTCCTGATCGACAAGGCCTTCAACGTGCGGGCCGGCATGATGCTGCTGCCCGTGGGCTTCATCAACGAGATGCACGAGCCCCCCGCCTTCCTCGGCGCCAAGCGTCCCCTGGTGGAGCGCCGGATCATCCCCAGCACCTGGCATGAGAACGGTGTCGGCATCCACGGCGAGCTGCCGGGCAACCTGAGCTACCGCCTCTACCTCGTGAACGGCATGGATGCCAACCCCGATTCCGGAAACGGCCACGAGGGTTTCACGGCCGAGAGCATCAAGGGCGGTCGCCAGTTCGGCAAGGAGGCCCAGGCCAACAGCCTGGCCTGGACCGGCCGCCTGGACTGGGCGCCCATCCCGGGCACCACGCTCGGCTTCAGCTTCTACCGCGGCAACTCGAATCCCGTGGACGGCGCCGAGTCCCTTGTCACGACCCTGTGGGATGTCCATGCCGAGTACCGGGCCCAGGGCCTCCAGCTGCGCGGCCTCTTCTCCCGCATCACCAACTCCGAGGCCGGCGTCGCGGCCCTCCCCGTCACCGGCGACGGATTCCAGACCGGCACCCGCCAGTTCGGCGGCTACCTGGAGGCGGGCTACGATGTGCTCCGCGGATCCGGCAAGCAGGCCCTCATTCCCTTCGTCCGCTACGAGCGCCTGAACTCCCAGCAGCGGGTGGTGGCGGGCGTGACCCCCGACCTGGCCAACGACGTCACCGTGAAGACCGTGGGCGTGAGCTACAAGCCCATCCCGAATGTCGCCGTGAAGGCTGACTGGAACAAGATCGAGAACCGCGCCGAGACCGGTCGCGACCAGTTCAACGTCGGTCTCGGCTTCTACTTCTAGGACCGCCATGATCCGCGTCCTCGCCCCCCTCGCCTTCTCCCTGCCGCTCTTTGCCACCCTGCCCTCCACGCAGGAGGCCCTGGCCCTGGCCTTCCCGGGGGCGCAGTTCACCCGCCGGGAGTTCGTGCTCAGCGAGGCCCAGGCCGGGCAGGTGAAGGCGTTGGCGCAGGTGGAGGTGCCGGGACGCTGGCTCGTGGTCTACGAGGCGCGGAAGAACGGAACCCTGGTGGGTGTCGGCTTCTTCGACACCCACCGGGTCCGGACCCTGAACGAGACGCTGCTGGTGGCCCTTGCGCCCGAGGGCCGCGTCCTGCGCGTGGAGGCCGTGGCCTTCCACGAGCCCGCGGAGTACATGGCGAAGGAGGCCTGGGTGAAGCAGTTCGAGGGGAAGGCCCTCGACCCCCAGCTCAGCCTCAAGGGGAGCATCCACCCGCTCTCCGGCGCCACCCTCACGGCCCACGCCATGACGGACGCGGCCCGCCGCTGCCTGGCCCTGCACCGGGTGCTCTACCGGGAGGCCAAGTGAGCCCCCTGGAGCGCTGGAGCCTGCACCTGGCCGCCCTCGCCGCGGCGGGCACGGGCCTCATGGACGGCCTCCTGCGCTGGTTCGGCGTGCGCGCCGGGGAGTTCGGCCCCGAGCCCCACCCCTGGCTGCCCGCGGCCCAGCACCTGCATGTGCTGACGGCGCCCCTCCTCCTCTTCGCCCTGGGCATGGCCGTGCGCGGCCACCTCCAGATCAAGCTGAAGAAGGGCCCCGAAGGCCGCCGGACCGGCCTGGGCGCGGCCTTCCTCATCGCCCCCATGGTGCTGTCGGGCTACGCCGTGCAGGTGGTCACCAGCCCCGCCTGGCGCACGGTCTTCAGCTGGGCCCACGGCCTCAGCGCCGGGCTGTTCCTGCTGGCCTACCTGGGCCATCTCTTCATCCCCCACGCCCAGGTCGAGCTGCGTACGACAGCTGACCGCCGGGCCAGCTGACAGCGGATAGCTGGTAGCGTTCTAGGCCATGGCCAAGATCCGAGTCCTCGCCGATCACGTCGCGAACCAGATCGCGGCGGGGGAAGTCGTCGAACGGCCCAGCTCGGTGCTCAAGGAGCTGGTGGAGAACGCCCTGGACGCCGGGGCCCGGCGCATCGAAGTGGCCTGGGAGGAGGGCGGCAAGCGCCTCCTGGAGGTGGCCGACGACGGCTCCGGCATGGCCCGGGATGACCTGTATCTCGCCCTGGAGCGCCACGCCACCAGCAAGGTGCGCACGGCGGAGGACCTGGGCCATCTGGCCTCCTTCGGCTTCCGCGGCGAGGCCCTGCCCAGCATCGCCAGCGTGAGCCGCTTCGACCTGACGAGCGCCGAAGCCGACGGCGCGGGCCATCGCCTGCGCTGCGAGTTCGGCATCATCAAGGAGGTCACGCCCACGCCCCGCAGCCGGGGCACCACGGTGACCGTGCGGGACCTCTTCGCCCAGCTGCCCGCGCGGCGGCGCTTCCTGAAGTCCACGGACACGGAACACGCCCAGCTCTGGGGAGCCGTGGCCCGGCTGGCCCTGAGTTCCGCTGGCGTCCACTGGACCATCCGTCCCGACCGCGGCGCGCCCCTGGTGCTGCCGCCGGTGGCGGACGCGGGCCAGCGCCTGGGCCCCCTGCTCGGCGAGAAGCTCACCCGCCTGGTGCCCTTCGTGAACGGCGAGCTGCCCTGGCGGCTGCGGGGCTTCGTGTCACCGCCGGACCTCAGCTTCCGCGACCGCAACCACCTCTACCTCTTCGTGAACGGGCGGGCGGTGAGGGATCGCCTGCTGCTGGCGGCGTTGTCGGAGGCCTGGTCGGGCACCTTCGCCAAGGGCTCGTACCCGGCGGCCGTGCTCTTCCTGGAGCTGCCCCCCGAGGCCGTGGACGTGAACGTGCACCCGACGAAAGCCGAGGTGCGCTTCCGCGAGCCCCAGCGCATCTTCGCCTGGGTGCGGGGCGGGGCCGAGGAGGCGTGGTCGAAGCTGCGAGGCGGCCTCGCTTCCGTGCTGGAGCTGCCGCCGAAGCCGCTGGAGGCGGAGTTCGAGCTGGATCCTTCCCGCCGGGCTGCGCCGCAGCATCCGCGGCTCTGGTCCGATCATTCCGGAGGGGCGCTGGGAGCCTATCGGGCTCTGGAGGAGACCTTCACGACGCGGCCCATGGAAACGATCTACGCCTATGAGCCCCTGTCCTCCGGGGCCGCCGAGAACCTGAATTCCGGCGGCGCCATCCGCTACCTGGGCAGCTTCCAGCAGACCTACCTGCTGGCGGAGATCGACGGGGAGCGGGGCCCTGAGCTCTGGATCGTGGACCAGCACGTGGCCCACGAGCGGGTGCTCTTCGAGCGGCTCTTCCTGCGCCGCCACGCCCCCGCCATCCAGCCCCTGATGCCGCCGCAGGTGGTGCAGCTCGGACCCGAAGCCCTGGCGCGGCTCACGCCCTTTCTCTCGGAGCTGGAGGTGGCCGGCGTGGACGCGGAGCCCTTTGGAGATGGCGCCCTGGTGGTGCGCGGCCTGCCGGACTTCCTGGCGGACCGCGATCCCCAGGCCCTGCTGGAGGACCTGCTGGCCCGGCTGGAACGGGAGGGTCGCGTGGACCTGGACGCCTTCCGCCGGGACCTCAACGCCGAGCTGGCCTGTCGCGCCGCCATCAAGAAGCACCACGCCCTGCCCCCGGATCTGGCCCAGGGCCTCATCCGCGACCTCCTGGCCTGCGAGGTGCCCAACACGTGTCCGCATGGGAGGCCCATCCTGAAGAAGCTCACCCTCGAGGACCTGGAGCGGAGCTTCGGCCGGCGCCTGTAGGCGCCTTCACACTCCGGACCGGCTCCGCTCGGCCACCAGGTCCACGCCCAGCCGCCGCGCGGTGGCGTAGAGGGCCGGTCGCGCAAGGCCCAGGGTCTCGGCGGCTTCGGCCATGCGGAAACCACAGGCCTGGAGGGTGTCCAGCAGCAGCCGCCGCTGGAAGGCCCGGGTGGCGTCATCCCAGCCTCGCGCCTGGAAGACCGGAGCCTCCAGCTCCGGCACGTGAGCGGCTCTCAAGGTGCCGCCTTCGCAGCGCAGGATGGCGCGCTCCAGCGCGTGCAGCAGCTCGCGCACGTTCCCGGGCCAGGCCAGGCGGGCGAGGGCCTGGGGGAGGCCGGGGGCCAGGGCGGGCACGGGCCGCCGGGCTGCGGAAGCGGCTTTCACCACCAGCCGGGGCAGCAGGAAGGGGAACTCGTGGCGGCGGGCAGACAGGGGCGGCAGCCGCAATACGGCGCCCTGGAGGCGGAAGAGCAGGTCCCGCCGGAAGGCGCCGGACTCGGCCAGCTCCTCCAGCGGCCGGTGCGTGGCCGCCGCGAAGCGCACATCCACGCGGATCGACTGGTCCGAGCCCACCCGCCGGATCTCACGCTCCTGGAGCACCCGCAGCAGCAGGGACTGGAGGCGCGGGGAGAGGTCGGCGACTTCGTCCAAGAACAGGGTCCCGCCCCGGGCGGCCTCGATGGCGCCGCGCCGGTCGCGGTCGGCGCCCGTGAAGGCGCCCTTCACGTGGCCGAAGAGCTCGGATTCCAGAAGCCCCTCCGCGAAGGCCGAGCAGTTCACCGCCACCAGGGCGCCGCTGCGGCCCGACCGCTGGTGGAGCTCCCGGGCGGCGAGCTCTTTGCCGGTGCCGGTGGCGCCGAGGATCAGCACCGGCAGGTCCGAGCCGGCCACGCGCTCCAGCTCCCGTAGGACCGAGGCCATGGGCTCGCTGCCATCCGTCAGCAGCAGGCCGGCGTCCCCGATGGGCTCCGCGGGCCGGGTCTCCTGGAGCCGGGCCAGCCAGGAGGCCAGCAGCAGGGGCTCCAGCGGGGGGCCCGGCACCGCCTCAGGCGCTTGGGCCACCAGGACGGCGCCCACGGGACAGCCCTCCCACGTGAGGGGGTGACCCCGCCAGATCCAGGTGTCGTGCTGGAAGGGGGCCAGGGCCCCGTCCCGGGCCAGGCGGCTGAGGGCGCCTTCCGGCGGCGGCGCCCCGGTGCCCAGGGTGTGGAGGCGCGCACCCTCCTCCCAGACCAACCAGGTCGGGGTGGACCGCTGGGCCAGCCACTGCTCCAGCAGGGTGCGGGCCGGAAGGGAGGGCGATGCCTCCGGCGTGGGCCAGAGGGCCGCGAGGCGCCCCTGGTGGCGCGCCGACCGGGCGCGGTCGGCGATGGCCTGGAGGGCCAGGAGCGCTTCGGCCCGCCGCAGGTCCGGCCGCCGCTCCAGCACCTGCAGACCCAGCTCCAGGCGCATGATCTGCGTCGGACAATCCGCCCAGGCTGCCCAGAAGGCCCGCGGCTCGCCGGTACCGCGGAAGAGCCGATGGGCCTCCCAGCTAAGCCGGGTCTCGGGGTCCGCATCTGCGGGGGGATCCTCCGTCAGGGGTCCGAGGGCCGCTTGCAGAAAGCGGGCGTAGGGGTGGTCCTGGACATGGGTCAGCGCTTCCCGCACCAGGTCCCACTGCTCCCGGTCGGCCCCGTGCAGGGCGAGCATGCCCCAGCCTGCGGTGAAGCCCGGATGGGCCTCCACCAGGCGGCGGATCCGGACCAGGGCGGCGTCCGGTTCCAGGTTCACCTCCGCCAGCTGGGCCGTCTCCAGATCCTGCCAGGGCTGTGGGAGAGGCCCGCGCAGGGCGGCCCACCGGGCGTGGGCGGGCAGGTCGGCCCACTTGAGGGCGAGGTGGGCCGCATTGGACGCGGCGCGCTCCGCCCAACCCGAGGTCCCCAGCCGGACGAAGTGGGCGTGGGCCAGGGTGAAGGCCCGCAGGGAGGCCTCCGGGTCGCAGGCCCGGTCGGCGCGGAGGCCCTCGGCCATCCAGTGGAAGGGGTCGGCGCAGGGATGTACGCCGCCGGCCCAGGGCGGGTAGCCCGGGGCCGGAAGCGCAGGCTCGCCGCCCCAGCGCATGCGGAGACGGTCCCAGGTGGGGTGGCCCGAAGGCGGTGGCGGGGCGGGCCGCTGGAGGGCCTCGTGCAGGTCGGCTTCCAGGGCCTCCCGCCAGTCCCGGGGCTGATCCCCGGCCAGCTGGAGGCGCAGCAGGGCCGCCAGGGGCGGGTCCGGGGCCGTGCCGAGCGCCAGGCCCCCCGGGGCCAGGGGCGCCAGCCCGAGGGGTGACGCGCCAAGTCCCCTGGCCCAGGCCCGCAGGCGGGGATCCAGCACCCAGCGCCCGTCCGGCAGAGCCACCAGCCAGGGCGCGCTGGTGTACGGAGCCAGGTCCGGGGGCAGTACCTCCAGCGCCAGGGGACCGGCGTGGGCCTGGAGAACCGGCCAGGGTAGGGTCGGATCGAGAGCCCCTTCCGGGAGGAGGCGGCCCTCCGCATCCTGGCTTCGCAGCAGGCCTTCCCACCAGCCCGGGGGAAGGCGGCGCAGGACGGGCGGAACCAGCAGTTCCAGGAAGGGTGGCAGGTGCAGGGTCCCGGTGTCATCGACGGCCCCCAGGAGCGCGATCCAACGCAGCCGCTGGGGATGATCCAGGAGGACCGATCCCGCCGCCATCCAGGGCTCGCCATCCCCCTCCAGCAGGGCCTCCCAGGCCCAGGCCAGCAGCTCGGTTTCCCGGGCGCCCCGCTGGGCGGCCGGTATGCCGGGGCTGCCATGGCGGAGCAGGGCCACCCAGGTCGGGTCCGGACGGGGGCCGAAGGTCGTGGGCCCTTGGGTGACTTGCGGACCCCCAGGGCGCCGGGCCTCCTGCGCCAGGCGGGGCCAGCTCCCGTCCCGGCCGCCGAGCAGCCAGGCCTGGCTGATGGCCGCCAGGGCCCAGGGGACATCCCCCCAACGGCGGCCCCGGTCCAGGCCCCAGGGGGCCTTCCAATGGCCGAGCCAGGCGGCGCTCAGCACCCCAGCATTCCGCGCCAGACGTCCCAGAAGTCCGGGAAGGTCTTGGCCACGCAGTGGGGATCGCGCAGTTCGCCGCCGCAGAGCAGACCGCCCACCGCCGCGGCGAAGGCCATGCGGTGGTCATTGCGCGGGTGGAAGGGGGGACGGGGCCCGGGGCGCGGTCCCGGGACCACGCGCAGGGTGTGATCCCCGATCACCTCAGCCGCGCCCCCCAGCCACCGAACCAGCTCCGCGGAAGCGTCCAGCCGGTCGCATTCCTTCAGGGGGAGCGTGTGCAGGCCGCGCAGCTCGGAAGGGCCCGGGGCCAGGGCCGCCAGGGCCGCCAGCACGGGGCCCAGGTCGGGGCAGTCGGTGAGATCCGCGTCCAGACCCCGCTGGAGAGGGCCCGATAGCTCCAGGCTGTCGGGCCCGACCCAGCGGGCGCCACAGCCCGCGGCCTCCAGGATGGCCACCATGGCCCGGTCGCCCTGGGCATCCGCCGGATCCAGGGGGCCCAGCCGCAGGCTGCGACCGGTCATGGCCGCGGCGGCGAGGAAGGCCGCGGCGCCGCTCCAGTCACCGGGGAGATCCAGGTCCCGCGGGGCCAGAGCGCCGCCGGGGATGGACCACAGGCCCGGTTCCAGGCGGGCCTCGCAGCCGAAGCGCTGGAGCCACTGGGTGGTGAGGGTCAGGTAGCTGGGGCTGGCCACGGCGGTCCAGCGCAGGATGCCCCCGCCGGGCAGGGCCGCTGCGGTCAGGGCCAGGCCCGTGAGGAACTGGCTGCTGAGGCGGGCGTCCACCGCCAGGTCCAGGGTCGCGGGTGGCGCGGGGGCGGGACGCAGCCAGGCGCCCCCGGCATCGGGCTCCCAGGCCGCCCCCAGGGCCTCCAGGGGCGCCAGCAGCGGGCCCAGGGGCCGCTCGAAGAGCCGGGGATCACCCTCCAGCCGCACCGGACCCTCGGCTTTCAGGGCCAGCCAGGGCAGGAGGAAGCGCAGGGTGGTGCCCGAGGCGCCCAGCCAGAGGGGGCCGCTGGCTCCGGGCCGCCGGCCGCCGTCGATGACCCAGGTCCCTTCCGCCTCCCTGAAGCCCTGCCCCAGGTCCGCCAGGGCCCGGCGCATCCAGCGGGTGTCCTCGGCCTCCAGCCCGCCCCGGAACCGGCTGGTCCCGGGCGCCAGGGCCGCCAGCAGCAGGGCCCGGTTGGTGACGGACTTCGAGCCGGGCACCCGGACCGGGTGCAGCGCCGCCCCCCGGGGGAGGGAACTGTCTTCAGGAAGTGACAGGAGCATAAGGCAGGGTGCCGTGGCCGCCCGCCCGCCGCAAGCCCATCGAGGGCCGGATCAGCCGATGTTCTCGAAGATCGGTTTGGAGACGCGCTTGTTCGTCTCCTTGGTCCACTTGTAGGCGCCGTAGAAGTCGATGGTGCGCTTGAAGCGGAGGGTGATGGTGCAGGTGCTGGCCTCGCCGCTGCCGGTCTTGGTGACGCGGATGGCATTCTTGTCCGCGAGCACCTCTGGGATCTGCAGCTCCCGGGCCTTGTCCTTGACCTCCCGCTCGATGGTCTCGATGGGCTTCTTGGCGGCGGCGCTGGCGATGAAGTCGCAGGCATCCACCAACTCGCTGTCCGCGTAGTAGACGGGGATGGCCTTGTAGCCCGCGGCGGCCAGGGCGCCGAACACGAGCAGGGAGAGGATGCAGCCGATCTTGCCTTCGCCGCGCTGGTGCCTCATGGGTTCCTCCAACTACTTCAGGTCTTCGAGGGCCTGCCGGGCCAGGGGGGCGACAAGGGGGCCATCGGGACCGAGCAGGGTTGCCTGAGGATACTTCAGTGCCTGCCGGAATGCCTGGGTTGCTTCGGCCTGGTAGGCGCTCCCCAACCGGAGGAAGCAGAGGCCCGTGTGGTAGTCCAGGGTGCCCTGGCTCACTCCGCTCACGGTGCTGAGCCGGGCGTCCCGCAGCTGCTCGATGGCCTTGTCGTACTTGCGGAAGTGCATGAGTCCCAGGCCCAGGTTCAGCCGGATGAGGTTGGCCTCGTCGCCCTTGGCGCCGGCGTACTGCAGGCGCAGCTGGGCCAGGACCGCGGGATAGCAGAGGCTCGACGCGCCCAGGGGGATCTCCAGGGCCTCGGCCTGGACCGGCAGCGGCACGGCCGCTCCACCCTGGCTGAGGGTCACCGTCCCCTTGGCATCCTGGAGCACCTGCCGGAGCGCCTTGAGGGAGGGGATGGGCTTGCCGTTGGCCTGGAGGAGGGGCCGGCCGACCTGCAGGCCGGCCTTCTTGGCGGCTTCGGAGGCGGACAGCACCCAGGGCCCCGGCTCGCCGGGGACCTCGAGGAGGGAGAGCCCCAGGCCGGGCTCATGCAGCGCGGGCACGGCATTGAGGCGTGCGGCCAGGGGGCCCAGTGGGTCCTCCTCCAGGGGCTTCACCAGCAGGCGCTCCTCCTCGCCCTCGAGGGTGGCCACCCGCAGCTCGATCCGGTGGATCACCTTGTCCGGCACCGGGGTGGCCAGGAGGATGAGCTCCGCCTCCCGGGAGGCCCTCACCCGGGCCAGGGCCTCCTTGGGGGTTTCACCCGGACGGGCGGGCAGGTAGGCCACCTGCTGGAGGCGATCGCCGAGACCCGCCAGCTGGGCCAGCAGCCGGGCCCGCCCCGGGAATTCCGTTTCCCCCTCCAGGCCCAGGAAGGCCAGGCGCGGCTTGGGCCGGGCGTCCACGGTCAGGGCCTTGCCATCTTCCAGCGTGATGCGCCGGGAGAAGCCGCCGGCGGGGAAGCGGACCAGCAGATCGTACGGGCCCGAACAGACCGGCAGCTGGTCCACGGGAAGGGGCCCCTGGCTCTGCCCGGACAGGAAGAGCTCGCCACCCGGCCAGGCCGAGTGGACGGACAGCTGGCCCTTGGAGGCCTCCAGGCGGATGGGTTCCAGTGTGTGATCGGCCCAGGGCGTGGCCAGGTCCGCGCCCATCTCGAGCACCCTGGTGCGGTGGCAGGGGGCGCGCAGCTCGAGCTGGTGCTTGCCCGCGGTCAGCTCGGCGATGACGAAGGCCCCGGAGAAGTCCTCCGGGCGCAGGCCCAGGGGCCCGGTCAGGGGCGCCGCCTCGGGGCCGGCATGCCCCCGGGTGCGGCCCAGGCTGCGGCCGTCCAGCAGCACCTCCGCGCCGCTGGGCTGCACGTAGAGGGTGACGGTGGAGGACACGCGAGTGAGCTTGAAGTCGACGGCCTTGGCGTCCCGGGGGGCGAGCTCCACGGTGGACTCGACGGGGGCGTAGCCGGGGCGGGTGTAGACCAGCCGGTGCGTGCCGAAGGGCAGGAAGCGCCGGGCCACGGGCGGACCCGGCCGGTCATCCACGGTCAGGGTTCCACCTTCAGGATCGTAGCCGAGCCTCACCGGGGCGACCTTCTCCGCCTTCAGGCGGTCGAAGAGCGTGGCCAGGCGCTGGGAGGTGAGGGCGCGGTCCACCTCGAAATCCGGGTCGAGGTCGATGAGGGCCTGGAGCCGGGTCTGAGCCCGGGGCTTGGTCTGGGCGCCGCGGTCATCGAGCACCGCCAGCCAGTTGTAGCTTTCGCAGAGCACCTGGATCCAGGCGGGCTCCAGGGTGGCGGCCCTGGGGGCGAGGGTCTCGACCACCTTCTCGAAGCGGGCGGTGGCGCCGTCGCGGTCCCCCTGGGTGGCCCAGAGGGCCTTGGCCTGGAGGAAGGTGTCCTTGAGGGCGGGATCCTGGGCCCCCAGGCCCAGGGCGAGGAGGAAGGCGAAGGGGAGGAAGCGGCGGAGGCGCATGTCAGTTCAACCGGAACAGGAGGTCGTTGCGGCGGTCGCAGAGGATGAGGCCGCCGGAGCGGTCCAGGGCGAGGGAGGTGATGCGGCCGCTGATGCCCAGGCTCTTGAAGGTGGCCTGGCGGAGCACCGTACCCTGGGGGCCGAGGATCACCACGCCTTCGCCGAAGTCGCCCCCTTCCACGAGGGCGGCCACCTGCCCGGCCCCGTCCGAGGCCAGGGCGATCACGTAGCGGAAGGGGGCCGGCAGGTCCTTCCCGTAGGGAACCACGGCGCGGGGCTGGCCATCGGCGTCCAGGAAGAGGATCTTGCGATCCGCGTCCGCGGCGATGACCATCCCGCCCGTGGGCAGGGGCGCCAGGGCGTTGGCCGTGGGGGAGGCCACGGTGCGGGAGGCCCCGTCCGGACCGAGGACGGTCAGGGCGGGCGTCTTCGCGTCCGCGACCCAGAGGGCGCCCCAGCGGTCCAGGGCCGCGCCGGTGACCGCGCCCAGGCCATTGACGGGCAGGGGTGCCGGGGCCTGCTCGCGGACGAGGCCGGTCTTGGCCAGGAGCCAGACCTCGCCGGCGGGCGTGGCCACCAGGGCCTTGGCGCCGGGGGCGGCGGGGCCGGCTGGGGCCAGCTCGCCCTGATGGAGGCGGAAGGCATGATCCAGGTCGTTCTGGTAGATGAGCAGGTCCCCGTCGGGCGCGATGGCCAGCAGGGTGGGCGTCTTGAGCCACTTGACGCGGCCCGCGGGCCAGACCCCCTCGTTGGCGAGGGGAGGCTTCTGGAGCCGGTGTCTCACGCGCACCGCCATGCGCCAGGCCGCTTCCTGGGCCTCGGGACTCTGGGGTGCCAGGGTGCGGAGCCGCTCGAGCATCCGGAGGCAACCCGGCAGGTCGTCCAGGAGGTCCATGGTCTCGGCGGCCTCCAGCATGGCCCGGGGCGCCACGGCGGCATCGGGGTGGAGCCGGAAGGCCTCCACGAACTGGTGGAGGGCGCGGCCCCACTGCCCCTGGTCCCGCCAGGCGCGGCCCAGCCGGAAGCGGGCCTCGGGCACCGCGGGGGATTCCGGGAACAGATCGAGCACCCGGTTGAACTCCGCCATGGCGTCCTTCAGGTCCGTGGACCGCCGGGCCTGCCGCGCGAGCAGGGTTCCCCGCAGCAGCAGCCCCTCGGCGGCTTCGGGCGTGCGGATGTAGTCGGTCTTCAGCCGATCCAGGTACGGCATGGCCGCCTCGGGCCGGTGCTCCACCTCCGCCTGGTGGCGGGCCAGGGCCAGGAGCGCCCGGGGGGCGAACTCGCTCTTGGGGGCGGACTGGAGCAGCTGGCCCCAGGTGTCGGTGGCTTCCTTGTAGGCCTTGGCCGCGTAGGCCCGCTCGCCGCTCTGGTACAACCGCTCCGCCAGGTCGCCTTCCTGGGCCCGGGCCGGGATCTGGACCAGGGCCGGCAGAAGGCAGAGCAGGGCGACCGGGGTGCGTGACCAGGAGGATGCGGGCGACATGGAAGCCTCGGGGCAGAGGAAAAGCATAGCCGCGAGCCCGATGCCGGGTCCGGTGTTCCCGGGAAGTGCTAGCGTTTTGGGTATGCGCGCCGTGATCCCCACCCTCCTGGCCGTCTGCCTCCAGGCCCAGCCCCCCGCCTTCGTGGACCAGCTCCCCCCGGCGGCCCGGGCGGAGGCCCTGGACATCCTGCACCGGGCGGATTTCGTTTTCGAGACCCGCACTCAGCCGAAGCATGTCCGGCTGGCCACCATGGAGAAGCTGTTCGACCACCCGCGGCTGAGCGCGGCCATGTGGCGGCACTGCCAGTTCGTGCCCGCCTTTTACGCCTTCATCCACCCGGACGGGGCCTGGAGCATCGATGACGCCCGGGGCCTCCGGGGCACGCTGCGCCTCGTCTACCAGCGCCCGGGCCACCGGGTGTACCTGGTAGAGGGCGTCGCCGAGAAGGGCCGCCTCAAGACGCCCTTCGCGGTGGGCGCGAAGATGCTCACCTCGTACCGCTACTGGGAGGGGAAGAACGGCTTCGAGACCCACCTCCAGACCTGGACGGCCCTGGATTCCGCCCTCCTGGGCGTGATGGCGCGCCCCTTCCGGGGCTACATCAAGGGCCGCCAGGATGAGTTCATCGCCTACATCAACGGGAACGTGGCCACCTTCGGGGAGTTCGCGGACCTGAGCCCCCGGGACTTCCACGCTCCCCTCAAGCGGGATGGCGATGCCATCGCCCTCCGCGACTACGAGACCCTGTTCCTGAGGAAGTGATGGAGGTCCCCTTCGCGGCTCCGGTCCGGGCCCTGTTCCTGACCCTGGTCCGACCCCTGCTTCGGCCTGGGGGGGCCTTCGCGGACGCGCCACCCCCCCTGGGCCGCGCCCTGCTCCGCATGCTGGCGGTCTGGGTTCCCCTGGCCCTGGCCAACGCCGCGCTGACGGTCTGGCGGGCCCTCCAGGCCTACGGGGAGCTCCGCCGGAGCGGCCCACCAGACTGGCTGGAGCGGCTCCCGGGCGCGGATCCCGAGGTGCTGTGGGAGGTGTTCCGCACCCTGCCGGCCCCGCCGGCGTTCGGCCGGATCTGGCCCTGGCTCCTGCTGGTCGTCCCCATCGGCGTGCTGGGGACCTGGTTCCATCACGCGGTGTGGGACCACACGGGGCTGTGGCTGCTGGGCGGCCTGAAGGAACGGCGCGGCTTCCGGACCAGCCTGGGGGCCGAGGCGGAGGCCCTGCGCATGGCGGCCCTGGGAACCCTGATCGGGCTGCTGGGCTTCCTGCCGGTCCTGGGTGTCGTCCTGGCGGTGCCGCTGCTGCTCCTGGACGGCTACCTGTGGCTCTTCCGCGGCTTCGCCCTGGCGGCCCGGCACGGGTGCGAACTTTGGCGGGGGGTGGGCGCCACGGTGGTCCACGCGGTGCTCCTGGGCGCCTGCGGCCTGGGCCTGGTCGCGATGATGCTCGTGTTGCTGGGGACGGCCCCGTGAGGCGGGTGCCCTGGATCGCCCTGGGGGGCCTGGCCCTGGCTGGCGCGGCGGGGCTGGCGGGCCTCCTGGCCCCCTTCTCGGGCTGGCTGCCGGGCTGCGCGTTCAAGCGGGTCACGGGGTTCGCCTGCGCCACCTGCGGGTTGACCCGGAGCCTCCTGGCCCTGGGCCAGGGTCGGTGGCGCGAGGCCCTCCACTGGTACCCGGCCCTGGGACTCCTGGCCGTGGCGCTCCCGGTCGCGGCCCTCTGGGATCTGCGCCGCGCCTGGCGCGGAGCGCCCTATCCCGCCCTTCCAGCCTCCCGGGCCCTCCGCCTGGGGGCCTGGCTCCTGCTCGCGGGGATCTGGGCGCTCCAGGTGCTTCGGGGAATCTAGACCACGAGCCCGGGTTTTGCCATGGGCTCCCAGTGCGGTCATGCTGTCAGCACGCGTATGACCGGAGTCCCACCATGTTCCAGAAACTCCTGGATCGGCTCATCGAACAGGTGCCCGAGGCCTTGGCCGCGACCTTCAACGATCGCGACGGGGATCCCATCTGCTCTCGCACGATCCAGGTCTCGAACGAGGGGCTGCAGCTCCTGGGGGCCTATCAGCACGTGGTGAAGCGGCACCTCCAGCAGGCGGTGGAGGAGTTCGACCGCGGCGAGGTCAAGCAGGTGGTCTTCGCCACGGACCAGCACTGGATCCTCATGATGGGCGCCAAGGAGCAGTGCACGCTGGTCCTGGTGATGCAGCGGGAGGGCCTGCTGGGCCGCGCCCGCTTCTACATGGAGCAGGCCGTCCAGGCCCTGAACAACGAACTGTAGGGAGCCAAGATGGGACGCTTCATCGGGTTGGCCGGAATCGTGGCCTTCATGGCCATTGCGTACGTCCTGTCGCACAAGCGGAGCGCCATCCACTGGCGCACCATCGCCTGGGGCCTGGGGCTCCAGTGGATCTTCGCGCTGGTCGTCCTGAAGGGCGCCACCATCTCCAGCCTGCTTGCCTTCCTGCCGTTCCCGAGGGGCACCGGCTGGGTGGTGCTGCTCCTGATGTTCACGCCCATGCTGCTGCGCCGCTTCGCGTCGTACGAGAACAAGCCCCTCAACTGGGGCCTCTTCGCCGTCATCGTCCTCGGCCTGCTGCGGGGGAACCTGGTGGGCTCCTCCTTCGACCAGATGCGCATCGTGGTGGAACACCTCATGACCTACGCCCACGCGGGCGCCAGCTTCGTGTTCGGCTCCCTGTCCGACGGGCCCGGCAGCAAGGTGGGCATGGTGTTCGCGTTCGCGGTCCTGCCCACCATCATCTTCGTGGCCTCGATCTTCGCGGTGCTCTACTACATCGGCGTCATGCAGTGGGTGGTGAGCGCCGCGGCCCGGGCCATGGGCCGCTTCCTCAAGGTGTCCGGCGCCGAGAGTGTGAGCGTGGCCGCCAGCATCCTCATGGGCCAGACGGAGGCGCCGCTGACCATCCGGCCCTTCCTGGCGCGCATGACCCGCAGTGAGCTGATGCTGATCATGACGGCGGGCATGGCCCACGTGTCCGGCAGCATCATGGTGGCCTACGTGCAGGTGGCTCACGTGGACATCGTGCACCTCCTCACGGCCGTGATCATGACTGCCCCCGGCGCGGTGATGATGGCCAAGCTGCTGGAGCCCGAGACCGAGGCCCCCGAGACCGCGGGCGAGGTGAAGGTGGACATCCCCACCCACGACGCCAACGTGCTGGACGCGGCCGCCCGGGGCGCCTTCGAGGGCGGCCAGCTGGCCTTCAACGTGGCGGTGATGCTCATCGCCTTCATCGCCCTCATCTACCTGATCAACGGCCTGATGCAGGCCATCCACCCGGGCTTCAGTCTGGAGCTGGTGCTGGGGGGGGCGTTCAAGCCCTTCGCGTACCTCATGGGCGTGCCCTGGCTCGAGGCGGGCCAGGTGGGTTCCCTGCTGGGCAAGCGCATGGTGGTGAACGAATTCGTGGCCTTCCTCGACCTGGGCGCCATGACCAACCTGTCCACCAAGGCGCGGCTGATCTCCACCTTCGCCCTCTGCGGCTTCGCCAACTTCAGCAGCATCGCCATCCAGGTGGGCGGCATCGGCGCCCTGGTGCCCGAGCGCCGGGGCGACTTGGCCCGCCTGGGTCTGCGGGCCATGCTGGCGGGCACCCTGGCCAACTTCCTCAGCGCCTGCATCGCCGGGATCCTGAGCTAGCGTCTTCCTGGTCCGGTGCGGCCTTCCGTCAGTGGACGGTCTCGAGGTTCTCCGCCCCGTCCCGGGGGGGCTCGATGCCCCGCCAGCCGGCCTTCCAGGCCAGGTTCAGGAGGAGGCCCAGGGTGATGTAGGCCGCGAAGAAGCCCACGAAGAACCGCTGCTGGAAGAGGATCAGCATCGCGAACATCAGCACGATGGTGAGGCTGGTCAGCATGGCGGCCCGGGGGCTCCCCGCGCGCTTCTTGAAGCTGGGGAAGCGGAGGGTGGACACCATCAGGAGACCCACGAGGAAGAGCTCCGCAGCGAAGGCGTAGGCGTGGAGGGTGGAAGCCGGCGGCGTGGGCCGCCAGATGATGACGGAGGCCACACAGGCGGCCCCGGCGGGGATGGGCAGGCCCACGAAGTAGCGGGGGTCCACGGCCCCCACCTGCACGTTGAACCGGGCCAGGCGCAGGGCGCCGCAGGCCGTGAAGACGAAGCAGGCGGCCCAGCCCGCGGCCCGCAAGTGGGAATCGTGGATGCCCAGCTGGAAGAACCCGTAGCGGTAGGCCAGGATGGCCGGGGCCATGCCGAAGCTGACCACGTCCGCCAGGCTGTCCAGCTGCACGCCGAACTCCGTGGCGGTGTTGGTGGCCCGGGCCACGCGGCCATCCAGGCCGTCGAAGACCCCCGCCAGCACCAGCAGGCCGGCGGCCCACAGGAAGAAGCGCTCCGGAGTGGCCCCGGCGGCGTTGATGGACATGACGACGCTGGAGAAGCCGCAGAAAATCGAAGCCATGGTGATGCTGGAGGGCAGCACGAACATGGACCGCCGCATGGCGCGCTTTCGCCTGTCACGGCGTTCCTCGGGGCTCAAACGGGGTCGCATGGCCCCATTTTCTCACATCCAGGCGGGTCCCGTGGCCGCGGATTGGGGAGGGTATCCTGACAGCCCTCGGAGGATGGCTTGAAGCAGGTGGTGGTCATTGGCGGCGGACATGCGGGAATCGTCCCGACTCCGCGGTTCCGCGAAGCGGAGCGCGGGAGCAGGCGACTGGATGTCGCCTGCGATAGGAGGGAGGCCTCGATTCCCCTCATCAAAGGCGGGCTGGAGGTCCTGCGATGAAGCAGGTGGTGGTCATTGGCGGCGGACATGCGGGAATCGAGGCGGCGCACATCGCTGCCCGCATGGGCATGGCCACGACGCTGCTCACCATGAACCTCGACCAGATCGGCCAGATGAGCTGCAACCCCAGCATCGGCGGTGTGGGCAAGGGCCACATGGTGCGCGAGCTGGATGCGCTGGGCGGGGCCATGGGCCGACTCATCGACGCCACGGGCATCCATTTCCGCATCCTCAATGAAAGCCGCGGCGTGGCCGTACGCGGCCCCCGGGCCCAGGCGGACAAGGTGAAGTACCGCAGTGCCGCCCGCCGGCTCCTGGAGCACCTGCCGAACCTCAAGCTGCGGCAGGGCATGGCCACGGCGATCCTCTGGGCGGGGGGCACCCGGGGCCTGCGGGGCGTGGAGCTGCTGGATGGTTCCGTCCTGCCCTGCGACGCGGTGGTGGTCACCAGCGGCACCTTCCTCAACGGGCGCATCCTCATCGGCGAGCGCCGCCTGGAGGCGGGTCGGGCCGGGGAGCCCGCCAGCACCCACCTGGCGGACCAGCTCAAGGCCCTGGGCCTCCGGAACCGCCGCCTGAAGACCGGCACGAGCCCCCGGCTGGCGCGGGCCTCCATCGACTTCAGCCGGCTCGAGGTCCAGCCGGGAGACGACCCGCCCCGGCCCTTCAGCTTCTTCAGCCGGGAGATCCCCCAGCCCCAGGTGCCCTGCCACATCGTCCACACCACGGCGGAGACCGAGGCCATCGTGCGGGAGAACCTGCCGAAATCGAGCCTCTACGGGGGCCACATCGAGGGCGTCGGGCCCCGCTACTGTCCGTCCATCGAGGACAAGTTCGTGAAGTTCCCCGACAAGGGGCGGCACCAGATCTTCGTGGAACCCGAGAGCCTCGAGACTGAGGAGATCTACCTGGCGGGCCTGTCCACCTCCATGCCGCCGGACGTGCAGCTCCGCATGGTGCGAAGCCTGCCCGGCTTCAAAGGGGCCGAGATCCTGCGCCCCGGCTATGCCATCGAGTACGACAGCTTCGACCCCCTGCAGCTGCGCCGGGATCTCTCGGTGGAGAGCCTGGAGGGGGTCTGGTTCGCGGGCCAGATCAACGGCACCACCGGCTATGAGGAGGCCGCGGGCCAGGGCCTGCTGGCGGGCCTCAACGCCGTGCGCTGGTTGCGGGGCCAGGAGCCCGTCGTGCTGGGCCGGGACCAGGCCTACCTGGGCGTGATGGTCGACGACCTCGTCACCAAGGGCACGGACGAGCCCTACCGCATGCTCACGGCCCGGGCGGAGCACCGGCTGGGCCTGGCCTGCGATGTGGCGGACGCCCGGCTCCTGGGCGTGGCCCGGGAGGTGGGAGCCCTGACCGTCGGGGAACTGGCCCTGGTGGAGGCCAGGATCGACCGGCGGGAGCGCCTGCGCGCCCAGTGCGATGCGGCCTGGGTGACCCAGACCAGCCCCTTCGGGTCCATCGCCGCCGCGGCGGGCCTGCGGCTGGACGCGGGCCTGGCCCTGTCGGACCTGCTGCGTCGCCAGCACATGGGCCCCGCCGAAGCCGATGCGTGCCTGACCCTTCTGGCGGGGTGGGCCGAGCCGCAGGCGGGTTGGAACCCTGCCTGGGAGCGGGACCTGCTGCTCTTCGACCTGCGCTACGCCCCCTACCGGGAGCGGGAGGCCCGCCTCCTGGAGGGCCACCGGGCCTGGGACCATGTGCGGATCCCGGCGGACTTCCGCATCGAGCATCTGCACGGACTTTCCAAGGAAGTATTGGAAAAGCTTGCATTGCATCGCCCCGAGACCCTTGGGCAGGCCAGCCGGATCCCCGGGGTCACCCCGGCGGCCGTGACGCTGCTGCACCTGCATATCCATCGCTCTCAGCGCATATAGTTTTTTGTGATTTTATCCTTGAGCTTCCATGTAACTGGAGGCTTAAGCTGGGGGTGTTCGCCTTTGGGAGGTTCCCATGTCGACCGTCGCCGACTTCCGTCCCACCCCGGCCTCCGCGCCCCCCGCCCAGCGTCTGCTGAAGATCGGCCAGCTTGCGGCCCGCTCGGGCCTGACCGCCCGGAACCTGCGCTTCTATGCGGATGCCGGCGTCTTTGGCGACCTGCCCCGGTCGCCCAAGGGCTACCGCCTCTTCCCGCCCCAGGCCATCCAGTGGGTGCGGATCCTGAAGGCCTCCCAGGCCGCGGGCTTCACGCTGGACGAGATCCAGGAGCTGCTGCGGGCCCTGCGCCAGGACAGCGCCCCCTGCGCCCATGTGCGCGACGCCCTGGGCGGCAAGCTCCGCGTCCTGGAGGGCCGGCTCGCGGAGATCCAGCTGCTGGTGGAGATCCTCCGCATCACCCTGGGGACGCCGGACGGTCAGAGCAGCGATCTCGGCTGCAACCTGATGGAGACCCTGCTCAACGAGGCTGAACGCCTGCCTGCGCTCACGGAGCTGCGGGCCTGAACTCTTCGGAGAATCCATGAACACCCATACCTATCGCGTGACCGGCATGACCTGCGGCGGCTGTGTCCGCCACGTCGACAAGGCGCTCCGCAATACCCCCGGCGTCACGGAGGTGGCCGTGGACCTGACCAGCGGCACGGCCAAGGTGACCGGCACCGCGAGCTTCGGGGCCCTGTCCGCCGCCGTGGCCGAAGCGGGCTACCAGATGACGGAGCCGGCCTAGGCCGAACCCGGAACCGACATGAGCAGCGAGACCTATACCGTCACTGGCATGACCTGCGCCTCCTGCGTGCGGCACGTGGAGAAGGCCTTGGTGGAAACCCCCGGTGTCCGGGCGGCCTCCGTCAACCTCGCCACCTCCACGGCCACAGTGGAAGGCGAGGCCAGCTTCGAGACGCTGGCGGCACAGGTCGAGGAGGCGGGCTATGGCCTGGGCCGCCCTCAGGCGGATCAGGCGGTGGTGCAGGCCGAAGACGATCCCGGCCCGGCCCGGAACCGGATGATTGTCGCCCTGGTCCTCACGGCGCCCCTGCTGCTGGCCATGATCCCCGGCCTGGGGCTGCACCTGCCCGGGTGGGTCCAGGCCTTGCTGTCAGCCCCCGTGGTCTTCTGGGCCGGCTGGGGGTTCTTTGTCCGGGCGGGGCGCCAGGCACGGCACGGCCAGGCCTCCATGGACACCCTCATCGCCCTGGGTTCGGGCGTGGCCTGGATCTTTGCCGTGGCGGAGTGGCTGAACGGCGTCCACCACCTCAGCTTCGAGACGGCTGCGGCCCTGGTGGCCTTCCTGCTCACGGGCAAGTACCTGGAGAGCCGGGCCAAGTCCAGGGCCACGGATGCCTTGAAGGAGCTGCTGGCGCTGGCACCACCCACGGCCCTGCGCCTCGGGCCGGACGGCACGGTGACGGAAATCCCGGTGGCGGACCTGCGCCCCGGCGATCGCGTCCGGGTGCTGCCCGGCCACTCGGTGCCGGCGGATGGCCGCGTGACCGCGGGCCAGGCGGAGGTAGACGAATCCATGCTCACGGGCGAACCCCTGCCTGTCCCCAAGGGGCCGGGTGAAGGTCTGGTGGCCGGCACCGTGGTCCATGGTTCTGCGCTGGAGATGGAGATCCAGGCTGTGGGGGCCCAGACCCAGCTGGCCCGCATGGCCCAGCTGGTGGCCCAGGCCCAGGGCTCCAAGGCCCCCGCCCAGGATCTGGCGGATCGCATCAGCGCCGTGTTCGTGCCGGCCATCCTCGTTCTGGCCCTGCTGACCCTGGCGGGCTGGTGGCTGGCCACCGGCGCCCTCGCCTCCGCCTGGCGGCCGGCCGTGACCCTGCTGGTGATCGCCTGCCCCTGCGCCCTCGGGCTCGCCACGCCGGTGGCGGTGATGGTGGGCCTGGGCTCCGCCGCCCGGAAGGGCGTACTGGTGCGCGATGCCGCGGCCCTGGAGGCCCTCGGCCAGGCCACGGACCTCGCCTTCGACAAGACCGGGACCATCACCGAGGGGCGACCGCGGCTGCGCCGGGTCCTGGCGACCTCGGGCCTGGCCGATGCGGACCTGCTGCGGCTCGCGGCCAGCCTGGAACGGGACTCGGAGCATCCCATCGCCCGCGGCCTCGTGACGGCCCATGCCGGGGCCCTGAAGCCGGTGTCGGCCTTCCGCGCCCATCCCGGCGGCGGCGTCAGCGGTGAGATCGACGGCCACGCCTGGCGCCTGGGCAGCGCCGCTTTCCTCGGGGTGGCCTTCCCGGAGGTGGATGAGGACGGGATCGCCGTGGGGCTGGCGGACGCTTCCGGGCTGAAGGGCGTGTTCGTGCTGGGCGACCGGCTCCGGGCCGAGAGCCCGGCGGTGGCGGGACAGCTGCGTCAGCAGGGTCTCCGCCTCCACCTGTTCACGGGCGATCGCGCGGAGCCTGCGGCGAAGATGGCCGAGGCCGTGGGCATCGAATCGGTGGCCGCAGGCTTGCGCCCCGAGGGCAAGCTCGCCCGCATCCGGGAGCTCCAGGCCCAGGGCGCCGTGGTCGGCTTCGTGGGTGATGGCGTGAACGATGCGCCGGCCCTGGCCCAGGCGGACTGTGGCATCGCCATGGGCTCCGGGGCCGGCGAGCAGGGCACCGGCGCGGCCATGGCGGCGGCTCCCCTGGTGCTGCTGCGGCCGGGATTGGAGCCCATCCTTGCCGCACGCCGTCTCGCCTTGCGGACGCACCGCGTGATCCGCCAGAACCTGGGTTGGGCCTTCGGCTACAACCTGGTGCTGGTGCCCCTGGCGGCCTCGGGCCAGCTGGAGCGGTTCGGCGGGCCCATGCTCGCCGGGCTGGCCATGGGGCTGAGTTCCCTGACCGTGGTGCTGAACGCCCTGCGGCTGCGCCGCTAGAGGCCCTTCACCAGATCCTTCAGGTAGGCGGTGAAATCGCGGCGCAGGTCCTCCCGCTTGAGGGCGAACTCCACATTGGCCTTCAGGTAGTCGAGCTTGTTGCCGGTGTCGAAGCGCTTGGCCGGGATGGGGGCCGCGACCAGGCGTCCCTCGCGGGCCAGGCTCGCCAGGGCGTCCGTGAGCTGGTACTCGCCGCCGACGCCGGGCTTCAGGGCGGCGAGGTGCTCGAACACCCGGGGCTCCAGGACGTAGCGCCCCACGACGGCCCAGCGACTGGGGGCCTGGGCCGGTTCCGGCTTTTCGACAATCGCTGTCACATCCCAGATAGGCTCGTCCTTCCCGGGTGCGCTGACGATGCCGTACCGGGAGACATGTTCCACCGGGACCTCCTGGACACCCACGACAGACTTCCCGGTGGCCTGGTAGGCCTTGATGAGCGCATCCAGGGCCGAGTCGCGCTCATCGAAGACATCGTCGCCCAGGAGCAGGGCGAAGGGCTCATCGCCGACCGCGTGGCGGGCGCACAGCACCGCGTGGCCGAGGCCCAGGGGCTCGCCCTGGCGCACGTAGGCGAACTGGGCGAGGTGGGTGATGTCCCGCACCAGGTCCAGATCCTCCTGCTTGCCGCGGCGGCGGAGGGTGTCCTCCAGCTCGTAGGCGACGTCGAAGTGGTTCTCGATGGCGCCCTTGCCGCGGCCGGTCACGAGGACGATGCTCTCGACCCCGGCGCGGATGGCCTCCTCGACCACGTACTGGATCACCGGCGTGTCCACCAAGGGCAGCATCTCCTTGGGCTGGGCCTTGGTGGCGGGCAGGAAGCGGGTGCCCAGGCCGGCGACGGGGATGACAGCTTTGCGAAGGGTCTTCATAGCGGCTCCAGCGGTCATGATGGCCTAAGATGGCTGAAACAGGAGAAGCGCGAATGGATTCAAGGGAATTGTGGCAGCGGATGGTTGGACATCCGATGTCGGGGTGGCTCGGCGCCGAGGACGTGGCGCTACCCCCGGCCCTGGCGCCCGGCCGGCTGCTCTGGTGCGGGATCGGCGGCTCGCTGCTGCCCGCGGACGCGCTCATCCACGCTCTCGCTGGAGCCTCGCTACGCCACCGCTGGCAGCCGCTGGCCTCTCCGGAGTGCAATGGCCTGCGCCTGGAGCCGGAGGACCAGCTGGTGTTCGCCTCCAAGAGCGGGCGCACCCTGGAGCTCTGGACCTGGATCGGGCGGCTGCGGGCCCAGGCCGGTTGGGGTCGCTGGCGCCAGGCGCCCGTGGCCATCACGCAGGATGACCAGAACCCGCTGGCGCAGCTGGCGCGGGCCGAGGGCTGGACGCTGCTGCCGATTCCGGAGCAGGTGGGGGGGCGCTACTCGGCGTTCACGGCCATCGGCGCGCTGCCGCTGCGCTGGGCGGGCCTCGACCCCTGCCGCTTCCTCACGGGCGCCCGCGAGGTGGTCGCGCAGACGGAGCAGGGGCGCGGCGTCTGGGGCGCCCGCGTGTGGGAGATGGTGCGCGCGTTCTCCGGCGGCTTCGTGCGCGGCACGGATCAGTGGGTGCTCCTGCCTTACGCCACCCGGCTGGAGACCGTGGGCGCCTGGTGGGTGCAGCTGGTGGCGGAGAGCCTGGGCAAGCAGGCGGCAGACGGCAGCCGCCGGGGCCTCACGCCCGTCCGGGCCATCGGCCCGCAGGATCAGCACGCCCAGCTGCAGCGGTGGCTGGACGGCCCGCGCAACGTGGGTGTGGTGCTGGTGACCGTGGGCCACGACCACGCGACTGAACCTTCGGATCCGCCGCCGCAGTGCCCGTTCACGGGGCTGGGGCGATGGGGGGGCGAGGACATCCTGCGGGCGCAGGCGGAGGGCACGCGCGAGGCGCTGGAGAGCGCTGGCATCTCGGTGGTGCATTGGCATCTGGATGCGCTGGATGAAGCATCGCTGGGAGCCTTCCTCATGGCCTGGCAGCTGGTGGTCGGCCTGTCCGGGATGGCGCTGGAGGTGGACCCCTTCGATCAGCCTGCCGTGGAATCGGGCAAGCGCCGGACCCTCCTGAAACTGGGGATTTCCTAGGAATTGCCAGGGGATTTCTCCAGAGACGTAACGTTGGCGCGCGCCTCCTGAAAAATTTCCGCTTGCGCTGCGACACTCCCCTGGTAATCTAAACGTCCTGCGCAGTTGAGGCTGCGAGGTGCTGGAGGGTGCCGGAAGGCAGCTTCGGACCATGCGGAAGCGTGGTGGGCGTCTTTGAAAACCGGATAGAAGATAGGAAGCCTTTGAGGGTTCCGTGTGTCGTCTAAGGACGGTGCATGGGATTCAGAACAATTTTTCGACCAGAACATTGGCCCGAGGGGG
>NZ_BSDC01000004.1 GCF_030268045.1 Geothrix edaphica | reverse complement strand
CTGTGCCGTCGTCCTGCCGGCCTCGTGCTCTTTCAAGGCCAAGATGATCTGCTCCTCGGTGTATCTGCTCTTTCTCAAGGGGCCCTCCAGAGGGGGAGGACTCACATTATCCTTGGTCTAGTTTTCCGGGAGGACGTCAAGAGAACACATGCCTGTTGAGTGGAAGAAAGCCCCTCGATTCAAACCTGCCGTAATCCTCAAGAAGATTGAGGGAGTTCGGTCGATCAATCCAGAAGGGGGCGTTTCATTTTCTGGCTTTGAGCTAGAAGAGTACTTACCAACCCTGCAGTCGATGCTGGAATTTCCTGCCGCTGCGGTCGATGTTAGCGCTTCAACTCTTGTTTGGCGTGGTTTAACAAAGGTAGGAACTGAACTTACGCCTGAATCCTTTCTCGCTGCTATCAACAAAGAGTTAAAAGAACAGCTAGCAACCAAAGAGGAGTCAAATACATTTCTTACATCTCTCTCACTTGATAGTCGCAACGCAAGCCAACGGATAACTATTAATGGGTCAAAGGTTCAAATACTTTCCGGTGACTACGCAAGACGTTTTAAGTCAAGAAATGAACTCTTAAAAATGTACAGCAGAGAAGTAGAGCCGACTCCAATGTCGTATTGTAAGGTCGCTGTAAATATTAAAGCAAAATCACCTGCCGCCGCGGTAAGCAAGGCATTTCGAGTGCTGGACCTCCAGCGATCACTCTGGTGCCTCATGGGTAACTCTCGAATGCAGATGACATTCGGGAAACCCTCACTTGAGCCAATCAATGTGGTTCGGTTGGGCAGCGAGCACACGCTACATCTTTCCAGTGGCGAACCCGCATTTGATGGCATTTGGTTTGAACCTGGCTTCTCAGAAGCCTCCGTATTTCGAATGGAAAAGCCAGATGTAATAAAATTAAACTCTCGCTGGGCTAGAAGGAGGGTTGCGATATGTCCATATGGCGAACACCTTGCATCCTCATTAGTAAGGTTCGTTCGTGCACTAGACCATAGCGATGCGAATACTGCGTTCCTTAGACTTTGGGGGGCTATCGAGGCTCTCACCACGCCCGGACAGGCCGATTACGACAAGGTGGTTCGTCGCTGCTCATTTATTTTTAAAGATGCCTTGTTTCATCGACAAGTCCTCGAACATCTTCGGGAATTCCGGAATGCCAACATCCATGCAGGCGAGGAGTCCGATAGTGCTCGAACTCATTGCTTCCAACTCCAGCTTTACTATGTGAATTTAATCTGGTTCCACATACGCAATGCCACATTCTTTCGATCCTTGGATGAGGCTAATGCATTCCTAGACTCACCCTCTAACCTGAAAGATCTTACTCGGAAGATTCAACTTACTCGCAAAGCAATCCGTTTCATTGGGTAAGGGACACCTAACCTTTCGCTCAACTCGGACCCCGCCCGCATTGCCTTCCGTTCTCTCTCAACATTTCGCTATCTCGACTCCGCTCATCGACTCGGTGCAGGCGGGGCCGATTAGCTTCATCGTTAAGTCATTTATCTGAAAAGACACATATCCATGCCCACCAAACTCGCCCTCTGCCTCCTCTTCCCCGCCGCCCTGATGGCGGCCGGCCCGGCCGAGGTCCGGCCCCTGAAGACCGAAGCCGAAGCCAGGGCCCTGGTCGAGAGCTGCTTCAAGTTGTTCGTGGCGGAGGACTACAAGGCGGGCCTGGACCTGTTCAAGCCCTACTGGAAGGTCTCCATGAACGAGCTCAACACGCTCACCATGCAGACCATCACCAGCCGCGCGACGGTGAAGGAGCGGTTCGGCGCCAGCCTCGGCTACGAGTTCATCTCCCAGCAGAAGGCCGGGGCCTCCTTCCTGAGGTTCGTCGTCATCGAGAAGCTGGAGAACACCGCCATCCGCTACTCCGTGGTGTTCTACAAGGCCACGGACCGCTGGGAGATGCAGACCTTCATCTGGGACGACAAGGTGCAGAACCTGTTCGGGGACTAGCGCCCGGAGCGAAGCTCTCGGCGCAAAGACCATTGAACCGGTGATGAACTGTGATGAACGGTGATAAAGATATTTTCAATATCAATGTTCATCACCGTTCATCACCGGCAAATTTCTTTTAACCCCGGCTACCATCCCTCCATGTCCCTCCCCACCCCTGAACTCAAGCTCGGCTATGAGCTGTTCTCCAAGCTGCTGAACTGGGCGGCGGGGAAGCGGCAGTCGAAGCGGCTGGAGGAATTGAAGTCCAAGGCCTTCCAGGAGCTGCTGAAGGGCGATGCGGCGAACCTGGACCTGGTGGCCTCGGTGCTGAAGGAGATCCACAAGGCGGCGGACACCTCGGCCAAGGCCATCCGCCTGGAGACCCTGTACGACAGCGCCACCCAGCCTCCGGCCAAGCCGAAGAAGCCCGAGCGCCGGCGCAAGCCCGCCCGGAAGGGCCCGGACCCCAAGGGCTGAGGCCGCGGCCCAGACGGAGGTAGAGCTTCAGATGGAATCGGCGGCCGGAGCTTCCGTTGCCACGGCCGGGGCCGGGACCGAGCCCCGCCACCGCCACAGCAGCAGGATGCCCACCAGCGCGGCGAGCACCCCGAAGATGCTGGCCTCCAGCCCGAAGGCGCCGCCGCTCACCCACTCCGGCTTCCCCTGGAACACCGGGCGGACCCAGCCGTTCGAGACTGAGGTGCCGCTCACCCCGAAGCCCAGGACGTGGCCCTGGGCCCAGTTCCAGCCCAGGTGGATGCCGACGGGCAGGGCCAGACTGCGGGTGCGGAGGTAGGCCAGCCCCAGGAACACCGCGGCCAGGGCGATGTCGAGGGTGGCCCAGAGCTTGGTGGCGCCCTGCATGCCGGGGTTGCCCCAGTGGGCCCGGGCGAAGAAGAGCGCGAGGATCAGCTGGGCGGGCCAGGCCCCCAGGCCCGCCACCAGCCGCTGGAAGAGGAAGCCGCGGAAGAGGCTCTCCTCCCACAGGGCCACCAGCGCGAACATGCCGAAGCCAAGGCCGAGGGCCCGGAAGCTGCGCCCGGGATCCAGCTCCCAGGTGACGCCGCCCACGGCCCAGAGCAGCCCCGCCGCCAGCAGCATGACCCCGATCCCGAACAGCGTGCCCCAGGCGACCTCCCGGGCCCAGCGGCGGTCCATCCGCCAGCCGGCGCTGGCCAGGGGCTCCCCGCGGAGGCGGGTGCAGATCCAGGTGGCCAGCAGGGTGATCAGGAACAGAACGCCCACCACCCAATCGCCGCTGCGGACCCCGACCCGCTTGAGCAGCGGCGCCACGAGCTCCTGGAAACCGCTGAGACCGGTCGCCACGATGGCCAGGAAGAGGCACGCCCACCACCCGTTGCGCAGGCGCCGGCCTTCGTCGAAGAAGATGGATTTCATGGCAGGCCCCTGGCTGAAGCTGAGTTACGCCCGCGGTCGCGGATCGTTTACGGGCCCCGATGACGGCCCTGGACCCGGGGACGACCGTTCGGGGGTGAATCAAACCCCGTTCGGATCCTCTGACTTTCCCAGCCTGGCCTCCGGCCGTATGCTTCCTGCCCGGGGGTATCCCGGCCCCCGCCGGAGGTCCCATGCTCGCTGAGCCCCAGATCGTCCAGGTGACCGCCCGGCCGACGGCGGTCATCCACTTCCTCATTCCCCGGTCGGCGGTCCAGCAGGTCATGGGCCCGGGCATCGGTGAGCTGCTGGCCACCCTGGCCACCCAGGGCATCGCCCCGGCGGGCCCGGTGTTCTCCCACCACCTCCAGATGCATTCCGATGCCTTCGACTTCGAGCTCGGCGTGCCGGTCACCTCGCCGGTGACCCCCACGGGCCGCGTGAAGCCCGGGCACTGGCCCGCCGGCACGGTGGCGCGGACCGTCTACCGCGGCGGCTACGAGGGCCTCGGCCCCGCCTGGGGCGAGTTCGATACCTGGCTGGCGGCGATGGGCCACCGCCCGGCCCGGGACCTGTGGGAGTGCTACGCCGCCGGACCGGAGACGGGCCCCGACCCGGCCACTTGGCGCACGGAGCTGATCCGGCCTCTGGCCCCGTGAAGGAACCGGCGGTCCCTGGGAGGGGCCCGCAGGCGATGACCCGATGGGTGCAGTCATGGAAAAATACGAGGGCACGACGGGGTCTTTCGCCCCATCCTTGGTTCGTGAGGTGGCGCTTCCAAGGGCCCCCTCCCTCTTCTGAGGTATCTCCATGCACTTCCTCCTGATCTACGAGGTCGGCCCCGAGTATGTGGAGCGCCGGGGGGAATTCCGGAAGGAGCACCTGGCCCTGGCCTGGGAGGCCCACCAGCGGGGTGAGCTGGTGCTGGGCGGAGCCGTGGCGGATCCGGTGGACATGTCCATCCTCCTCTTCCAGGGGGAGTCCCCGGCGGCGGCCCAGCGCTTCGCGGCGGCGGATCCCTACGTCCTCAGCGGCCTGGTGCATCGCTGGTCGGTGCGGCCCTGGATCACCGTGGTGGGCGCCGACGCGGCCACGCCGGTGCATGGGTAGGCCCGGAACCAACCAGCCTCTCTCTCTGTTTCCAGAGGAGGTTCGCGAGGACCTGACCGAAGGCTCTCTGAACCACGTTGCGATGCGTTGCGAGGAATGAAAGTGGCAGCTAGATTGGGGACCATTGACGATTAAATGGTAATCTCAGCCACATCCCAATTCATCCCCATGCATTCGCGTTCGTATCGGAGAGGCGATGTCAACAACCAGGTGGTTCCGGATTCTGGGCTTAGGCAGCCTCCTGCTCGCTTGCCATGGCCTCTGGGGAGATGAGGCCACGGCCCCATTCAGCGCCCTTGAGAAGATCCAGATGGGCCCCGCCCATACAGAGACCCAGGAGGTTTCCCTCTCCGTGGGTAGCAGCGCCATCCGTTTCTCGGGTGCCTGGTCGCCTCTTCTCCAGAATGGGAAACCCGTCGGTTACTACCTGAAGGGGCAGGGGACCTTGTCCTACAGCTCCTCCTTCGCACCTGAGCACCCGGTATTCACTCGGAATCTGAAGGAGTGGACCCCCCTGAAGGCCGTCAAGAACGGCGAAACCCTCGCGGTCACCATTCCCTTCAAGGAAGCGAGAATCTTCCTGGGGGGCTCCGTCCTTCCCCCTTGGGAAGGTCCAGGGTCTGCTCCGCTGGAGGATTCTTTCAGGCAGTTCGAGCAGCGTTGGAACATGGTGGAGCACCATGTCCCCCTCCATCTGCTGGCCATGCAGGCGGCGAACGCCCCTTGGAAGACCGTGGCCAACATGGACCTAGAGGATGGCGGCCGTCGATGGATCTTCCAGCACGATGGGGTCGATCAGATGGAAGAATCCCTCAGTTGCCTGCGCAGCTATCCCAATCCCAGAGCTAACCTCAAGGGCATCTTCTTCAAGCAGCTCCTTTCCCGGCAATACCTTGGCTGGGATCCCCGGAAGGGACAGATTGCCCCGACGCACTTCCTCCTCACTGCCCTGGACGTGGATCTCCGGGCGAAGGACAAGCGCAATGCAGACATGGTGGTCCAGGAAACCATCCTCCCCCTGGAGGACGGACTGCAGGTGTTCACTTTCAACCTCTGGTCGGCCCTGGAGACCGAGGAGGATACGCGGGTCCTCCGGATCAAGGAGATTCGCGACGCTGAGGGCAACCTGATCGAATACCACCACACGAGAGACGAGGTCGCCCTGCGCCTCCCCGCCGCAGCTCGCCGCGGAGTACCCTTCACCCTCCGGGTGGAATACGGTGGGGACTTCCTCATCCAGCCCGATAACGACAACTACTGGGAGCTTCCCGTCGGTTCCGGATGGTACCCCGCGCCGAATAACATGGCGAGCGAGTGGTACTCCTTCCATGGGACGGTTCGAACACCGGGCGACTGGATCAGCTTCCTTCCCGGCGATACCGTGCGGCGAGAAAAGGATGGAGCCTGGAACCTCCTGGAAACACGCACGAAGTTGCCCATCTGCTTCGCGACAATCCTGGCTGGCAAGTACTACCTGGATGAGGAGTCCCACGACGGCCTCACCGTGCGGGTCGCGACTTACGGTTTCAAGCCGGGGGCCGCAAATACCGTTTTCAAGGCCCAGGCTTTCAATGTCATCCGGTACTACGAACGGTTCCTGGGACCTTTCCCCTTCAAGGAATTCACCATCGTCGAGAAGAACGACTGGGGCTACGGACAGGCTCCTCCAGGAATGATGTACATCACCCGGGATGCCTTCGAGCAGATCCAGTCTGCCCGCCAGCTCCAGGCCCTGGCCGATCAGGTCGAGGCCCTGAAGCGCACCGGCCGGTGGATCGGAGCACGTCCATCAATGAAGACCATGGACGTGCGCCATGTGTTCGCCCATGAAATCGCGCATCAGTACTGGGGGATCACGGTAAAAATGCCCAACCTGCTGGAGCAGTGGGTTACGGAATCCTTCGCCGACTATTGCGCCGGTCTTTTCGAGAAGGACTACAAGGGCAAGAGCCTTTGGGATCGCAACCTCGCCAGCTGGGGAGATGGCGCCGAATCCGCCAGGTTCAAGGCCCCCATTCCACTGGCCAACGACATCTCCTACACAGACACTTACGACACCTTCTACACCCGGAGAAACCTTCTTTACAACAAAGGCCCATTGCTACTGGCCGCACTGCACCAGGAACAGGGAGATCAGGTCTTCCTGACTTGGCTGAAGTCCATCCAGACGAACTTCAAAGGAAAATTCGTCACGACCAAGCAGTTGTTCAACCTGCTTGGCTACATCACGAAAAAGGATTTCAAAGACTTCTACGACGAGTACTTCTGGGATATGGGCCTTCCGAAACTGAAACGCTAGATCCCTCGGCCCTGCCCAGAAAGGGTTCTCGACCAAGGCCATCCGATCCTGGGCAGAATGTCACCACACCCACGCCCGGAGGTCCGCATGCAGTGGCTCGAGAAGTACGCCGATCACACCTACGCCCTGTTGCGCATCGTGGCGGGCCTGCTGTTCACCTTCCACGGCCTCCAGAAGATCTTCGGCATCCTTGCCGAGCAGCAGCCCGCCGTGGGTTCGCAGGTCTGGATCGGCGGCCTGCTCGAGCTGGTGGGCGGCCTGGCCATCCTGGTGGGCTTCCAGACGCGCCTGGCGGCCTTCCTCTGCAGCGGCATGATGGCCGTGGCCTACCTGCAATTCCACTGGAAGTTCCAGTTCGGCGCCGCCTTCTGGCCTGCGGTGAACAAGGGTGAGCTGGCGGTGGTGTTCTGCTTCCTGTTCCTCTACATGGCCGCCCGGGGCGGCGTGAAGTGGTGCCTGGAGAAGACCGCATGAAACCCGCATCCCTCAGATTCTTCGCAGGGCTGGCCCTCATCCTCCTGGGCCTGGCGGCCCTGATCCGGCCCGATTTCAGCTACACCAAGGACAGCCACGACGCCAAGCTGGGCCCCCTGGAGTTCACCGTGAAGGAGAAGGAATCCGTGCACATCCCCACCTGGGCGGCCCTCGCGGCCATGGCGGTGGGAGTGGCGCTGGTGTGGCCACGGAAGGGCTGATGCGCGTACTCGCCCTGTCCGGCAGCCTGCGCGCCGGCTCCCTCAACGCACGCCTGCTCCGGGAGGCGGCCCGCCTGGTCCCGGAAGTCACCTTCGAGTTCTGGGAGCGGCTGGACGACCTGCCCCACTTCAGCCCTGAGCGGGATACGGAGCCTGCGCCCGAGCCGGCGGCCGACCTGCGTGGCCGCATCCAGGCGGCGGACGCGCTGCTGGTCTGCACGCCGGAATACATCCACGCCATGCCCGCGGTGCTGAAGAACCTGCTGGAGTGGGTGGTCTCCTCCGGGGCCTGCGTGGGCAAGCCCACGGCGGCGTGGAGCGCCTCCCCCTCCTCCGAGGGCGGCGCCAAGGCCCAGGCCGCGCTGGCCCACACGCTGGAGGTGATGTCGGCGCGCGTGGTGCCGGAGGCGTCGCTCTGCCTCACGCTGGCGGCTTCCAGCCTCGACGCTGAAGGCCATCTGGCGGACCCGGCCCAGGCGGCGCGGGTGAGGACCGCCATGCAGGCCCTGGTCGCCGCCGGAGGCGCCCTGTGACGGCGGACCAGCCCGCCATCCGCATCTTCGTGGACGCGGACGCCTGCCCGGTGAAGGAGGAGATCTTCCGGGTGGCCACGCGCTGCGGCTTGAAGGTGCTGCTGGTGTCGAACGCGCCCCTGCGGGTCCCCCGCAACCCGCTGTTCGAGTCGGTGGTGGTGGCGAAGGGGCAGTTCGACGGGGCCGACGACTGGATCGTGGAGCAGATCACGGCCTCGGATATCGCCGTGACGGCGGACATCCCCCTGGCGGCCCGCTGCCTGGAGAAGGGCGCCCGGGCCCTGGATGCCAAGGGCCGGGTCTACTCGCCCGACTCCATCGGCGATGCCCTGGCCAGCCGCGAGCTGATGACGCACCTGCGCGCCATGGGCGAGCTGGGCACTGGCCCCGCTCCCTTCACCGCCCGGGACCGCTCGACCTTCCTGCAGCGGCTGGACGACCTGATCCAGGCGCTCCGGCGGACGAGGCGGTAGACTGAGACACGGGCTGGATCGGCTTCCACCTTTTTCATGATCGGACTCGCCATGGCCAGAAAGCCCAACTACAACTTCGAGAAGCGGCAGAAGGACCTGGCCCGCCAGAAGAAGAAGGAAGAGAAGCTGCAGAAGAAGGCGCTGAAGAAGGACGCCCTGGGCAACGACATTCCGGACTCCGAGGACCAGGAGGGCGTCGAGGGCCAGGACGAGGCCCCCGAGGGCGGTCCGCTGCCCGAGTAGGCGGCCGCTTCAGCCGAGGTCGAGCGCCCCGTGGCGTGGTAGAAGAGAAGCCTTTCCGGGAGTCCCATGACCTGGACCGTGCTCGCGGCCGCTCTGTTGATCCTGCCTCTCCAGGCCGCGCCGCCGGCCGCGCCGGTTCCTCCCGCCGCCGCCCGTCTGGCGGCCCTGGAAGCCCGCTCCGGAGGCCGCCTCGGCGTGGCCGTGCTCGATACGGGCTCGGGCCGCCGCCTGGACCACCGGGGCGGCGAACGCTTCCCCCTGTGCAGCACCTTCAAGGTGCTGCTGGCGGGCGCCGTGCTCGCCCGGGTGGATGGGGGCAGGGAGACCCTGGACCGGCGCGTCCCCTACGGCCAGGCGGACCTGCTGGAGCACGCGCCGGTGGCCAAGGCGCACGTCGCTGAGGGGGGCCTCCCCGTGCTGGACCTCTGCGCTGCCGCCGTGGAGGCCAGCGACAACACCGCCGCCAACCTGCTGCTCCAGACCCTCGGCGGCCCCGGTGCCATCACCACCTTCGCACGCTCCCTGGGCGATCCCGTGACGCGCCTGGACCGCACGGAACCCTCGCTGAACACCGCCCTGCCCGGCGATCCCCGGGACACCACCACGCCCACCGCCATGGTGGACACCCTGCGGGCCCTGCTGCTGGGCCCGACCCTGACTCCCGCCTCGCGGCAGCGCCTCGAGGGCTGGATGGCGGCCTGTACCACGGGCCGGGACCGGCTCCGGGCGGGCCTGCCGGCGGATTGGACCGCCGGGGACAAGACCGGTTCGGGGAGGCGCGGCACCGTGAACGATGTGGCCATCCTGCGCCCGCCCCACCGGGCGCCCATCCTCATCGCGGTCTACTACACCGGCTCCACCGCTCCGATGGACGCCCGCAACGCGGTGCTGGCCGAGGTGGGGCGCATCGTGGTGGCTGCCTTCAAGGACTGATCAGGCCGTCACGGGGCGCTCCGGGACGGGTCGGGTCCTGGTACCCGTGCGAAGCCGTCGCAAAATAACGGCATCTTGCTCTCGGAGAGATGATGGAATGCCCTGCCCTGGAAGGAGTCCTCCCATGGACCCGAACACGGAAGCGACACTCCACGCCCTGCTGACCGGCCTGCCGGTGGCCTCCCTGGGCACCCTGCATGACGGCGCCCCCTTCGTGTCCATGGCGCCGGTGGTGCCCGCCCCGGATGGCACGGGCTTCCTCATCCACGTGAGCCGCCTGGCCCAGCACACCCGCGACATGCTGGTGGATGCCCGGGTCAGCCTGATGCTCATGGTGCCCTCGGAGGAAGGCCAGGATCCGCTGGCGCTGCCCCGGGTGAGCCTGCAGGGCCGCGCCGAGGAACTGACCGCGGACGACAGCCGCCAGCAGGCGGCGGCCCGGGCCTACCTGGCCCGCTTCCCGCAAGCGGAGATGACCCTCGGGCTGGGAGACTTCTCCTTCTTTCTCATCCGGCCCACCACCGGGCGCCTGGTGTTCGGCTTCGGCCGGGCCCTGAGCCTGGATGCCTCTCAGATCGGCGCCAGCCTCTCCACGGTCCGCTGAGCGGGCCAACTCTCGACATGTCGTGGATCCGGTTCTCGGCCGGTCGGGATTCCCGTAGGATCGCGAGCCATTGGCTTTACTGAATCAATTCAATGATTTGACTTATTGCTTTGGCATGGGGATGGCTCTACCTTGATGCCGCCGAGTGCGGCCCAGAGGAGATCCCATGTCCTTCACCGATTCCAAGACCCACCAGAACCTCAAGGCCGCCTTCGCCGGGGAGAGCCAGGCCAACCGCCGCTACACCTGGATGGCCCAGGTGGCGGAGAAGGAAGGCCTGAAGGAAGTGGCCGACCTGTTCAAGCACAGCGCCGACGGCGAGACGGGCCACGCCCTGCGGCACCTGATGTTCCTGGCCGAGCAGGCCGCCGATCCCGCCACGGGCCTGCCCCTGGGCGATTCCCTCACCAACCTGAAGTCCGCGGTGGCTGGCGAGACCTACGAATACACGGACATGTATCCCGAGTTCACCCGCGTGGCCAAGGAAGAGGGCTACACCGAGATCGCGGCCTGGTTCGAGACCCTGGCCAAGGTGGAGCGCTTCCACGCCGGCCGCTTCCAGGAGGCCCTCACCAAGCTGCAGGCCGGCGCCAAGCCCGCCTTTGCGGAGCCTGCCGCCGACATCGCGAAGCATGTCTGAGCACCTGGTGACGCTCGCCTTCGATCCCGCCACCGAGCGCGCCCGCTTCCACGCACGGCAGGACTTCCTGGGCCGCCAGGCCGCGCTGCGGCTGGAGCTGGCGGAGGGCATCAGCTTCCAGCCCGAAACTGCCGAGAGCGTGGAGGACCAGATCATCGAAACGCTCTGGGCCGAGGGCAAGACGCCAAACACCGTGGAAGCGGACGAGCTGGCCGAAGCCCGTGCCTCCTTCGCCGTGCTGGCGCCCCGCCGCGAAGGCGCGGCCCGCAGCATCGCCGCCACACTGATGCTGGGCTTTCCGGACGAGGTGCGGGACCGCCGCCTGGCGCTCCTCCACACCTTCCCGGACCAGCTGCGGCTGGAGCTGTCGGATGGCTCTCTGGTAGATCCGTCCGTCGACCGCGGCACCGCCGGGCCGGACGATCGCCTGCCCTCGGTGCTGGCCCTGCGCTACCTCATTCCGGACGGCCGTGCCATCGCCGCCCTCGTCTCCAACCACGCCGAAGCCCCCGGCCGCTGGCCCGCGCCGGCTGCATGGGCGGCCTGGCTTTCCTGAGGAGAGCCCCGTGAACCGTTCCGTCGTCGACCACCTGAACACCGAGCTGGCCACCGCCTTTGTGCTGGCCCTGAATGCCAAGCGCTACCACTGGACCGTCACCGGCCCCCACTTCCGCGACTACCACCTGCGCTTCGAGGATCTCTATGCCGCCGCGGACGGCACCGTGGACGAGTTGGCGGAGCGCATCCGCATGGTGGGAGGCACGCCGATCCACGCCCCCGCCCAGATCGAGGCCCAGACCAAGGCAGCCATCTCCAATCCCGCCACCCGTCTGGATCCCGAAGCCATGCTGAAGGAGGCCCTGGCCAACGAGGAAGCCGTGGTGTCGCTCATGCATGAGGGCATCGAGCTGGCCAACGGCGCCGGCGATCCCGGCACCGCCGACCTGCTGACCCGCTTCGTGCAGGTGCATCAGAAGGAAGCGTGGTTCCTGCGGGAGATGCTTGGTTGACCCGACACATAGGGGACACACGCCTGAACATTGTGCCTGTTTCATCCAATTTCCGACTTTTTCAGTAAGCTAATCATCCGCGCTCAGCGCAGCCAAGGAGATGCCATGGCCTACACCGCGAAGAACTATGACCACCTGAAGGGCGGCGCCCTGAAAGGACTCAGCGACTCCCAGCTGGATCAGCACTTCGGCCTCTACAAGGGCTACGTCACCAAGCTGAACGAGATCGAGGAGAAGCTGGCTACGGCGGACAACACCAAGCCCAACTACTCCTACAACGAGTACAGCGAGCTGAAGCGCCGCGAGGCCGTGGCCTTCAACGGCTCCTTCCTGCACGAGCTCTACTTCGAGAATCTGGGCGCTGACAGCGACATCAGCGCCGGCCTCAAGGCCGCCCTGGACGCCGTGGGCGGCAAGGACAAGGTCATCGCCGACCTCAAGGCCACCGCCATGGGCGGTCCCGGCTGGGCCGTGCTCACCCGCAACCGCCGCGACGGCAAGCTGCACACCTACTTCGTGGCCGAGCACCACCTGGGCCTGCCCATCGAGCAGGACCTGCTCGTGGTGCTGGATTCGTGGGAGCACGCGTTCATGGTGGATTACGGCACCGCCCGCGCGAAGTACCTCGACGCGTTCGTCGAGAACATCAAGTGGAGCGAAGTCAGCAAGCGCTTCGGGAAGTAAGGCGCGAGCGGGCCTCATGGCCCCCCGGATCGCAGGCCCCGCATGGGGCCTGCTCCCGTTCAGCTTTCGCTTCGCTCGGCTTCACGGACGGGGCCCCGCTGGCACCGCCCGCGCGAAGTACCTCGACGCGTTCGTCGAGAACATCAAGTGGAGCGAAGTCAGCAAGCGCTTCGGGAAATAGGCCGCGCGGGGCGCCTCGACGCCTCTCAACGCGTGCTCGCGGTTGGGCCCCCCGAAATGGGGGCCCGCCTCATTTTGGGCGTAACCTGATGGCACCCTCCCGGAGGCGACGTGGCCGCGAAGACGACTTCCTCTGGACCAGAAAATCCGCTGGGGCCCAGCTTCTTCCGGTTCCTGAAGGACCTGAAGGCGCACAACGACCGCGCGTGGTTCCTGGAGAACAAGGCGCGGTACGAGGCCGAGGCCCGCGACCCCATGCTGCGGCTCATCGCCGCCTTCAGCGGTCCGCTGGCCTCCGTCAGCCGCCATGTCATCGCCGACCCGCGGCCCTCGGGCGGCTCCATGTTCCGGATCTACCGCGACACGCGGTTCGCCAAGGACAAGACGCCCTACAAGACCCACATCGCGGCCCACTTCCCCCACCGGACCATGCAGGCGGGCGGCGTCCACGGGCCCGGCTTCTACCTCCACCTGGAGCCCGGCGGAAGCTTCGCGGGCGGCGGCCTCTGGCACCCGGATCCCGATTCGCTGTTCAAGGTCCGCCAGGCCATCGCCGCCAGGCCCGCAGCCTGGAAGGCCCTGCGGAAGTCCGGCCTGGAGATCGAAGGCGACGCGCTCATGCGGGTCCCCCAAGGCTTTGATCCGGCCCACCCCTGCGCGGAGGATCTCAAGCTCAAGGACTTCTACACGTCCACCGGCTTCACGAACGCCCAGGTGCTGGCGCCCGATTTCGTCGACCAGGTGACCGCCGCCTGTCGGCAGGCCTCCCCGCTCGTCGCCTTCCTGTGCAAGGCGCTGGATCTGCCCTTCTGACGGCTCAGCGTCCCTGAGCGGCGCGCGAGGCCCGCAGGACGGCGCGGAAGACGTCCTCCACGCCCTGCATGTCCAGGTGGGCCTCATGGGCCCAGGCGCGGCGGGCCTGGAGCTGGGCGGTCTCGCGCTCGGGATCGTGCACGGGGAGGCCCAGCTCGGCCTTGGCGCGGCCGGCGCGGAGCACCAGCTCGGTGCGGCGGGCCAGCAGGGCCACCAGCTCCTGGTCCAGGGCGTCGATGTTGTCGCGGGTCTCCTGCAGGATCGGGGACCGCTCCCCCAAGCTGGGGATGGCGAGCTGCTGCTCGTCCGAGCCTTCCGCCACGGCTTCCGCCAGGCTCTGGTGGATGGCGGAGAGCGCCTCCAGCAGGCCCTCCCGGGCCCCGGCGGCGAAGGGGTTCTGGTTCTGGAGGGCGGCGAAGAGGTGCCCGGCGTCCTCCCGCACGGATTCCAGCGTGCGGGCGATGGCGTGGAAGGAGGGCGGCGTGAAGGGCAGCTCGGCCCCGGCGCCCACGGCCAGCAGGCCCTTGGCGATGAAGAAGGTGAGGGCGTGGGTGGTGGCCATCACCCGGTCATGGTCCTCCGGGCTCTGGCGCAGCACCTCGCAGCCGAGGCCTTCGAACAGGGTCTGCACCCGGTCGGCCGCGGCGGGATGGTGGGTCGAGGGGCAGAGCACCACGCGCAGGGGCCGCTCTGCCCGGGCCAGGCTCACGGGACCGAAGAGGGGATGCGTCCCGGCGTGGGGGATGGCCGCTCCCAGCTGGGCGTCCATCAAGCTGCAGGGCCCCGACTTCACGCTGCCCACGTCGAAGACCAGGTGGTCCGGCCGGAGGTGGGGCCGAAGGCCCGCCAGCGCGGCGGCCTGGGCGGCGATGGGCACCGCCAGCACCAGGGTTTCAGAAGTTTCCGCCAGCTCCGAAGGCCCACCCACCAGGCGTTCGGCAGGAATCTCCGCCACCGGATCCCAGGCCCGATAGGCATGGCCGGCCTCGTGGAGAAGCGCCCCCAGCGCCCTCCCGAAGCGGCCATAACCCAGAATGCCGATGCGCATGGGATTCCCCGGAGACAGAAGGAAATCCTACCGCAGCAGATCCCGGATGGCCGCCACCGTGGGCACGTGGCCCTGGCTTTTCACCACGCCGTCCACCACGAGGCCTGGTGTGGACATCACGCCCCGGGCCACGATGTCCGGGTACTCCGTGACCTTCACCAGCGTGAAGTCCACCCCCAGCTCCTTCGCGGCCTCCTCGGCCCGCTCCGCCAGCAGCTTGCATTTGGCGCAGCCGCTGCCCAGCACTTCGATCTTCATGGCATCACCTCGTTATTAACAGGCATGAAAAACACACGCAGAGAACGCGGAGGGAAAGGAGGTACGCAGAGAAGAAAGGCCAGGCTTTCTCTGCTCACCTCTGCTTTCTCCGCGCTCTCCGCGTGGGTGGTTTCCTTTACAAGTCATAGCAGCGCGTTGAACAGGAACCCCACCAGTACGATGCCCGCCGCTACAGTGCCGAGGAAGACCGCCAGCAGCCGGGGCTTGAGCACCTTGCGGAGGATGACGGTCTCCGGCAGCGAGAGGCCCGTCACCGCCATCATGAAGGCCAGGGCCGTGCCCAGGGCCGCGCCCTTGGCCAGCAGCACCTGCACGATGGGGATGATGCCGGCGGCATTGGAATACAGAGGCACGCCGATGATCACCGCCAGGGGCACGCTCCACCAGGCGGACTTGCCCATGACGCGGGCCATCAGCTCGGCGGGCACATAGCCGTGGAGGAAGGCGCCGACGCCGATGCCCATGAGGACGTAGATCCACACCTTCCCCACGATGTCCTTCGTCGCCTGGACGGCCAGCTCCAGGCGCGCGGCGAACCCCATGGGGGTGTCGGAGGCCTTGGAGGCTTCGAAGGGGATCTCCAGGATCCAGGGCTCCAGGTGGCGCTCCATGCGGAGCTTGCCGAGGATCCAGCCCGAGACGAAGGCCACGGCCACGCCCGTCACGGTGTAGAGGAGGGCGATCCTCCAGCCGAAGAGGCCGAACAGCAGGAACAGCGCCACCTCGTTCACCATGGGGGCCGACACCAGGAAGCTGAAGGTGGCGCCCAGGGGCACGCCCACCCGAACGAAGCCGATGAAGAGCGGCACGGCCGAGCAGGAGCAGAAGGGGGTGGCGATGCCCAGCAGCGAGGCCAGCAGGTTGCTCCAGGCGCCGGTGCGCTTGGCCAGCAGATCGCGGGTGCGCTCGGGGCTGATGTAGGTCTGCACGAAGCTGACGCCCAGCACCACGGCGCCCAGGAGCATGAGCACCTTCGGGGCTTCGAAGACGAAGAAGGCCACCGCCTCGCCCAGGCGGCTGCCCGGGGCCAGGCCCAGGGTCCGGAAGGCCAGCCAGCCGGCGAGGGGCTGGAGGATCAGGTAGAGCGCGATCCAGGCCGGGAGGGCGGCCAGCAGCCACCCTCCCGATTTCCAGAAGCCCCCACCCGGCGCGGGTGCGGGCGAGGCGCAGGCACAACCTTTCGATTCCACCATCTTCTCCTCCTCAGCCGCAGCAGGTGGGGGCGCAGCAGGCCTTCCCGGTCTTGGTGGCCTCCACCTGGATGCTGACGACGGAGCTGGCCAGGAGCTCCAACTCCTCCGGGCTCATGCCCGGATAGCGCTGCTTCGCCAATGCCATCAATTCCGGCGAGAGTTCCGCCAGGCCGAAGTGCCGCTCGGAAGCCACGGCCACGCCCTGGAAGCCTGCGGCGCGAATGGCGGCCAGGTAGTCGTCCTTCAGCATGGCGCCGGAGATGCAGGCGGCGTAGGCATCCATGTCCTGGACCAGCGCTTCGGGCAGGGGCCGGGCCAGCACGAGGTCGGAGACATGGACGCGGCCGCCGGCCTTCAGCACGCGGAAGGCCTCGCGGAAGACCTTGGCCTTGTCCGGGGCGAGGTTCACCACGCAGTTGGAGAGGATCACGTCCACGCTGGCATCGTCCACGGGCAGGGCCTCGATGTCGCCCTGACGGAACTCGACGTTCCCGTAGCCGTGCTTGCGGGCCAGGGCCGTGGCCCGGGCGATCATCTCCGGCGTCATGTCCACACCGATGACGCGACCCTCGGGGCCCACGCGCTGGGCGGCGAGGAAGGCATCGAAGCCCGCGCCGGAGCCCAGGTCCAGCACAGTCTCGCCGGGCTTCAGGGCGGCCAGTGCCACGGGGTTGCCGCAGCCGAGGCCCAGGTTGGCGCCCTCGGGCACGGCGGCCAAGTCCTTCGGGTCATAGCCCACGTCCAGGCTGGCGTCGCCGGGCGCGCACCCGCAGGAAGTGGACGGACCACAGCAGCTCTGATTGTTCTTCACGAAGCCGGCGTAGCGATCTCGGACGGCGGATTTCAGGGTTTCGGGTTCCATGGTGGGGCCTTTCAGATGGAGGTCTCCCGGGACACGGTCGGTATCCACATCCCAGGACGATGGAAGGTCAGTCCCTGCGGCAGCAGGGCGAAGGTTGGGGGTCGTCCGCCGCGCCGCCGGCGCAGCAGTCCTGCCAGAGGTATTCGGTCAGCGCCCGCAGCACGCCGTAGTCGGCCCGGTAGCGGAGCGTGGTGCCTTCCCGGGCCACCAGCACCAGGCCGGCGTCGGCGAGGGTGGCCAGATGATGGCTGAGGGTGGAGGCCGGGATGTCCAGGCGCAATTGCAGCTCTCCGGCGGGCGTCCCCGCCTCGGGGCCCTGCACCAGGCGGCGCAGGATGGCCAGGCGGACCGGATGCCCAAGGGCCTTCAGCCGCTCCGCCGCCTGTTCCACACGCCCGGTCATGATCTCCTCCTGGGTTAATTCTATATTTATCGAAATAGCGTGCAAGGTCTAATTTCGATTTTTTTCGAAATTCAGGAAACCCAGCCCCGTTCCCGGCCCAGAGCCTCCAGGCGGCGGGCGATCTCGTCTCGCGCGGCCCGGAAGCGGGCCCGCAGGTTCTCGGGCGTCAGTGAAGGATCGTCGCTGGCAGGATCGGCGATGGGCCAGTGCAGGCGCTCGGCCCTGCCAAGGAAGGCGGGGCACACTTCCTCGGCGCAGAGGGTGACCACCAGATCCACGGAGGGCGGGTCAATGTCTGAAACGGGCTTCGAGGTGTGCGTCGAGGCATCGATGCCCCGCTCCGCCAGGGCCTCGATGGCGTAGGGGTTCACGCGGCTGGGCCGGCTGCCGGCGCTCTGGATGTGGAAGCCCGGGAAGATCTGGCGCGCCAGGCCTTCGCCCAGCTGGGACCGGGCGCTGTTGGCCACGCAGAGGAAGAGGATCGAGGTCATGGTCATCCCTTCAGAGCAGCCGTTCCCAGAAGCCCACATCCACCCAGGCGCCGAACTTCCAGCCGGCCTCGGTCATGTGGCCCACCTTCCGGAAACCGAGCCTCTCGTGGAGCCGCACGCTGGGCGCGTTGGGGAGACTCAGGCAACCCAAGGCCGAGTGGAAGCCGCGCTGCTTGAGCTCCACCAGCAGCGCCTCGTAGAGCGCGGCGCCGCGGCCCTTCCCGTGGTGACCATCCGCCAGGTAGATGGCGGTCTCCACGGCGAAGCGGTAGGCGTGCCGGGCCCGCCAGGTGGAGCCGTAGGCGTAGCCGAGCACCACGCCATCCTCCTCCCACACGAGCCAGGGAAACGCGGCCGTCACCTTGGCGATGCGCGCCCCCATCTCGGCCACCGAGACCGCCTCCTCCTCGAAGGTGATGATGGTCCCCCGCACATAGGGGTTGTAGATGTCGGCCAGGGCCGGGGCGTCGGTGGGCAGCACGGGGCGGATCATCGGTGGCCTTTCCGGGGGCGCAGCACGCAAGGGCACTCGCCGTGAAGGAGGGCCGCGGCGTCCGTCGCCACGGGCAGGCCCTCCTGGTCCCAGAGGAGCATGCCGCCGTTGAGGCAGGCCACCTGGGTGAAGCCGCGGTCGAGCAGCCGGTGCGCGGCTTCCTTGGTGTAGACACCCGAGCTGTCCGCCAGCAGCAGGGGGCGATCCGCGGGCAGCTCGGCGAGCAGGCCGGGGAGTTCCTCGTGGGGGATGCGGATCGTCTCGGGCACCTTGAAGGCCTTCATCTCCGCCAGCTCGTCGAGGCGGAGATCCACCAGGACGGCGCCTTCGTTCAACACGGTCAGCGCGTCCTGCGGCGCCAGGAAGCGCAGCCCCTGGATCACCATGCCCCTGCCGTCGAAGATGCCCATGGCCTACCTCTTGGCGGGATCCACCGCGGGACAGCAGCCGGCGCTGGCCAAGTCCTCCGGGCTGCCCGGATACCACTTCCCCTTCAGCCAGAGGGCCACGTTGACGAGGCCGATGAGGGCGGGCACCTCCACCAGCGGCCCGATGACGGCGGCGAAGGCCGCGCCGTGGGCGATGCCGAAGGTGGCCACGGCCACCGCGATGGCCAGCTCGAAGTTGTTGCTGGCGGCCGTGAAGCTCAGCGTGGCGCTCTGGGGATAGGTGGCGCCGGCCTTCTTGGACAGCCAGAAGCTGACCAGGAACATCACCACGAAGTAGATCAGCAGCGGGATGGCGATGCGGATGACATCGAAGGGCAGCTTCACGATGGTGTCGCCCTTGAGGCTGAACATCACCACGATGGTGAACAGCAGCGCGATGAGGGTGAGTGGGCTGATCTTCGGCACGAAGACCCGGTGGTACCAGTCCAGCCCCTTGAGCTTCCCGAGGAGGAACCGCGTGAGGAAGCCGGCGATGAAGGGAATGCCCAGGTAGATGAAGACGCTCTTCGCGATCTGGCCGATGGTGATGGCCACCACCGCGCCCTGGAGGCCCAGCTTGGCGGGCAGCACCGTGGCGAAGAACCAGGCGTACACGCTGAAGAAGAGCACCTGGAAGATGGAGTTGAAGGCCACCAGCCCCGCGCAGTATTCGGTATCGCCCTTGGCCAGGTCGTTCCATACGATGACCATGGCGATGCAGCGGGCCAGGCCGATGAGGATGAGGCCCAGCATGTACTCGGGCCGATCGCGCAGAAAGAGCACGGCCAGCCCGAACATGAGCAGGGGCCCGATGATCCAGTTCTGGAGGAGCGATAGGCCCAGCACCTTCTTGTTCCGGAAGACGAGATGCAGCTCCTCGTACTTCACCTTCGCCAGGGGCGGATACATCATCAGGATCAGGCCCGCGGCCAGGGGCACGCTGGTGGTGCCCACGTTCCAGGCGTTGATGGCGCGGTTGAAGCCGGGCACGGCGAAGCCCAGCAGCACGCCGAGCCCCATGGCCAGGAAGATCCACAGAGTCAGGAAGCGATCAAGGAAGGACAGCCGGCCCGTGGACATTTCCGTCTCCTACTTGCAGTCGCAGTCGTCGCCGCAATCGCCCTTCTGGCCGCCCGCCTCCTCGCAGGCGCAGGCGCCACCGCAGCAGCCGCCGGCGCTCTCGCCGACCAGCGCGGTCTGGGCCAGGGCCATGATCTGCGAATGGGGATCGCCCTTCACCCGCAGGGCCATGTTCACGGCCTCGATCATGTCCTCCTTGGCCACGCCCAGCTCTTCCAGGCGGCTCTGATGGGCGCGGAAGGCCCGCTCGGCATTGGAGCCGATGGCGGCGCCCAGGGCGATGAGGTTGAGGGTGATCTCGCTGAGACCGGTGGTTTCAGTCTCGGGCTGGGCCTGGGTCTGGGAGGTCATGCGTGCTCCTTGGAACTGCGTGAGGGGGGACAGGCGACGGGATCGCAGGTGTCGCAGCGCAGGGCGCGGGCCTGGGCGCGGTCGCGGGAAAGCTCGGCCTCGGCCCCGGCCATGAGGGGCCACAGGGCCTCCAGCAGGGGGCGGACGGAGGCCTCGTCGGAGAGGGCCACGTGGACCCAGCGGCCCACCTTCCATTCCCGCACCAGGCCCGTCCGGCGCAGGCCCGTGAGGTGCTCGGACACGGTGGAGGGCGCCAGGCCCAGCACCTCGGCCACCTCGCAGACGCAGAGCTCCCCCGCGTGCAGCAGCGCGAGGATGCGCAGGCGCACGGGGTGGGCCAGGGTCTTGAGGGTGTCCACGAGGGGACGGAGGGGGTCTGAGGTCATTTCGTTATTTCCCGAAACATCGTCATCATACCGCCCCAGCCCCCGCTTGCCATACCTCGTTTTTTGATGTTTTCTGGAGCCAGCCTTCCCATCAGGAGTTCCCATGCCGCGGATTCCCGCCGCCCTGTTCGGGCTGACCCTGGCCGCCCTCCTCCAGGCCCAGTCGCCTTTTGCGGCCGCTCCACCGGCCCCTTCGCCCGTGCCGGTGCTGAAGGACTACCCGGACACCCCCGCCGGCAAGCTGCTGCGCGAGATCAAGGAGCACACCGAAGTGGTCGCCCGGGTGGAGCACCTGTGCGACGTCATCGGCCCCCGCCTCACGGGCTCGGAGCAGCTGCGGCAGGCCCAGGCCTGGGCCATGGCCGAGATGAAGCGGCTCGGCGCGGTGAATGTCCATGAGGAGGCCTACGACTTCGGCCTGGCCTGGACGCGCGGAGTGGACAGCGCCCGCCTGCTCACCCACAACCGCCTCCGCTTCCGGGTGGACCAGCTGGCCTGGACCCCGGGGACCAAGGGCCTCGTGAAGGGTGACCTGCTCCTGGTGGACGCCCGGAACCTGGAAGAGCTGAAGGCCTTCAAGGGACAGCTGAAGGGCCGGATCCTGCTGCGCACCAACCCCGACGACAAGCGCCCGCCCCTGTCCCGCCGCGGCGGCGGGTTCGAGACCTACCAGGCGGAACAGGCGGCCATGACGCAGTTCCTCCTCGACGAAGGCGCCCTGGCCACCCTGTCCATGTCCGGTCGGAAGAACGGCCTCAGCTTCACCAGCGGAGGCGCCGGTCGCGACCCGAAAAAGCTCGCGCTCCCCGCGGCCTACGCGCCCCAGGAGCCCTACCGGATGTTGCTGCGCCTGCTGGCGCGGAAGGAGCCGGTGACGCTCGAACTGTCCCTGGGTGGCACCTTCTCCGCAGCTCCGGTGCAGGCCTACAACGTCGTGGGCGAGATCCCCGGCCGGGAGCAGCCCGGTGAAGTCGTCGTCGTGGGCGGGCACCTGGACAGCTGGGACCTGGGCACCGGCGCCACGGACAACGCCACGGGCAGCTCCGTCGCCCTGGAGGTGCTGCGCGCCTTCCAGGCCACGGGCCTCAAGCCCCGCCGGACCCTGCGGGTGATCCTCTGGAGCGGCGAGGAGCAGGGCCTGCTGGGCTCCCGCGCCTATGTCGAAGCCCACAAGGCCGAGCTGGACGCCATCCAGGCCGTGCTGGTCGATGACATGGGCACGGGCATGGTGCAGGGCTTCACCCTGCAGGGGCGCGAGAACTGTCGTCGCCTCATGGCCCAGGCCATCGCCCCCCTGAACGACCTGGGCGTGAAGGAGCTCTCCCTCCGCGTCATGGGCAGCACGGACCATGCCCCCTTTGACCGGGCCGGGGTGCCGGCTTTCGCCGCCATCCAGGAACCCGTGGACTACTTCCTCGGCACCCACCACAGCCAGATGGACTACCCGGACCACCTGGTGCCGGACCAGCTGGTTCAGGGCGCCCAGGCCATGGCCGTCACCGCCTGGGAGCTGGCGGAGATGCCGGCCCGGCTGCCGCACGGGCGGGTGGCCCTGCCCGTCACGGGCGCCGTGAACCCTTCCGCGCCGCGCTGATCCCCGTCAGCTGGCCTGGGGTGCGCCCCCCGCCTCACGGCCCAGCAGGGCCTCGGCCTGATCCAGGGCCGAGGCCGGGCCGCTCAGGGCCAGCAGGTCCCCGGGCTGAAGCTGGGCCTCGGGCCGCGGCTCCAGGAGGTGGCCCTCCCGCAGCAGGGCCACCAGGGCCACACCGGACCCGCCGGGCAGGTCCAGGTCCCCCAGGCTGCGCCCCAGGGAGGGGCAGCGGGGGCCGATGCGGAGGGTGCGCCAGCCCCCGGCCGGAGCAGCGCCGGCGAGCTCGGGCGCGCCCCAGGGATCCCGGGCGTCCTCGCCCATCCACTCGGCACCCGCCGCCAGGTCCTTCTGGAGGCCCCGGGCCCGGCGCCAGATCAGCAGGGGGACGGCCAGGGCCGCGGCGGCGCCCAGCGCCCCCAGGGAGGCCAGGGGGATGAGGGCCAGCACGGCGGCCAGCACGGGCAGGCCCGTGAGCAGGAGCACGCCGAGGCGCAGGCCCGTGCGGAAGGCCCGGCGGGTGTCGGGCCGGGTGCCGAGCCCGCCGGGGCCCGGCAGGTCCAGCAGGCGCTCCGCCAGGACCCGGCTGCGGCGAAGCATCCGGCTCACCAGCAGGGCCACCAGGCTCGCCGCCGCCAGCAGCACCGCCCCCTGGGCCAGGGTATGTCCGAGGGTGCCACGCCCTTCGAGCCAGGCCGCGCCCAGCCGCATCACCCGCGGCGCGAGGGCGCCCACCAGGCCGATGAGGATGGCATCCAGCAGCAGGCGCAGGAAGGTCCGCCGCGCCGCGGCGCCCGGGGCCTTGCGGAGGGCCGGGGCCCGCAGGGCCGCGGCCCAGGACTGGTAGAGACCCAGGTAGGTCTTCAGGGCCGCGGGCAGGTGCCGCTCCACGAGGCGGGCCGCGGGCTCCCCGGCGGACAGCAGGGCCGGCGTGGTCAGGGCCGTGGCCACGCAGATGGCCGCGAGGAGCGCATAGCGGGAGGGATCCACCACGCCCAGGCCGATGCCGGCGCTGAGGAGGATGAAGCCGAACTCCCCCACCTGGCCGAGGGCCAGACCGGCCCGCACCCCGAGGGCCAGGGGCAGGCCCGCCAGGGTGGCCCCCACGGTGACGGCGGCCGCGTTCACGGTGATGACCAGGGCGGAGAAGAGCAGCACCAGGTGCCAGTCGCGCACCACGACCCCGGGTTCCATCAGCATGCCCACCGCCACGAAGAACATGGCTGCGAAGAGGTCCCGCAGGGGATGGACCAGGTGCTCCACCTTGCGGCCCCGGCCCGATTCGCAGATCAGCATGCCGGCGACGAAGGCCCCCATGGCCACGGAGAAGCCCGCCCAGGCCGCCAGCTGGGCCAGCCCGAAGCAGAGCCCCGCCGCCACCACCAGCAGCACCTCGTCCCGGGCATGGTCCGCCACCCAGCGCACGGCGCGGGGCACCACCAGCCGCCCCACCCCCACCAGCACCGCGAGGAACACTGCCAGCTTCAGCAGCGTGCCCGCGATGGCCCCGGCGCTGGGGCCGCCCAGGGAGGCCGCCGCCGTGAGGGCCGCCAGCAGCAGCACCGCGTGGAGATCCTCCACCAGGAGGACGCCCAGCACGGTCTCCTTCAGCGGGCCCCGGATGCCCCGCTCGTCGAAGAGCTTGGCGAGGATCATGGTGGAGGCGATGGCCAGGCTGGCGCCGAAGAAGGCGCTCTCCAGCGGAGTCCATCCCAGCAGCCGGGCCACCAGGAACCCCGCCACCAGCTGGGTGCCCACCTGGAGGGTGCCCGTGAGCAGGGCGGGCGGGCCCGCATGGAACAGCTTCGGCAGGCTGAACTCCAGGCCGATGGTGAACATCAGCAGGATGACGCCCAGCTCGCCCATCAGCCGCACATTGCCCAGGTCCGCCACCAGCGGCACGGGCACGTGGGGCCCCACGATCATGCCCGCCAGGAGGTACCCCAGGACCGCGGGCTGCTTCAGCTTCTGGAACAGCACCGAGGTCAGCGCCGCGACCCCGAGCACCATGGCCAGGTCCAGCAGGAGGCGGGCGTGCCCTTCCAAGGCCTCAGCCCTTGGCCAGCCGCGTGAGGGTCTCCAGGGCGTCCGAGGGGCCCATCACCAGCAGCTCGTCCCCGGCCTGGAAGCGCTCTTCGCCCGAGGGGTTGAACTGCAACCTCGAGCCGGGATGGACCAGGCCCACCAGCAGGGAACCCGTGGCGTGGCGCAGGCGGGCCTCCCGCATGGTCTGCCCCACCAGGGCGGATCCCGGCGCGATGGCGATGCGCTCCAGGCCCAGCTCGAACTGCTCCTGCTGGAGCACGATGTCGAAGAAGTTCATCATCTCGGGCTTGAGCAGCAGGCCGGCCATGCGGCGCCCGCCGATCTCATAGGGGCTCACGATGTGGTCGGCCCCCGCGGCCCTGAGCTGGCGCTCGGTGCCCAGCTTGGCACTGCGGGCCACCACGGGCAGGTCGGGGCGCAGCTGCTTCACGGTGAGCGTCACCAGCACGTTGTCGGCATCGGTGGTGAGGGCCGTGATGAGGCCCCGGGCCGAGCGGATCCCGGCACGCTCCAGCACGAGCTCCTCCATGGCGTTGCCGTAGAGGATCAGCTCGCCCGCGAAGCGGGGGCTGCGGCCCTTGGTCTCGTCCTGCTCGATGATGACGAAGGGGATGCCGGCCTTCTTCAGCTCCCAGGCGGCCTGGAAGCCCATCTTCCCGAAGCCGCAGACGATGATGTGGTCCTTCAGGTCGTCCAGGCGTTTCTGCATGCGGCGCTCCATGATGTAGCCCTTGAGGTCCCCCTCCAGGAGCAGGGCGGTCAGGTTCGAGATGGCATAGGTGGCTACGCCCAGGCCCACGACCAGGTAGAAGATCGTGAAGAGCTTCGTCCGGGCGTTCACCTCGCCCAGTTCCCGGAAGCCCACCGTGAACAGGGTGGTGATGGCCATGTAGAGGCTGTCGAGGGGGTCGAGGTGCGACAGCCAGTGGTAGCCGAGCCCCCCGCACACGATGACCGCCACCAGCAGGGCCAAGGTGTAGCGCAGGCGCCGCATCGGGCCGTCCTGCCGCGCGTCCCGCGCCTCGGGAAACGGCGCCCCGGCCTTCAACTCAGCCGCCGATACCGGGCTTGATGGCGAAGTTGGCGGTGCTGTGGGCCACCAGGTGCTCGCCGCAGGTGAGCCGACAGGCGAGGATGCCGCTGCGGCCGGAGATCCGCACCACCTGGGCCTCGCCGCGCACCTCGCCCCGGGCGGGCTCCAGGTAGCGGATGTGGAGGTCGGAGGTGGCGAAGGGCATGGCCCCGTCGAAGGCCGTGCTGAGGGCGAGGGCGCTCACCATGTCGGCGATGGTGGCCAGCACGCCGCCATTCACCGTGCCTCGCGTGCCGTTGATCACGGCCTTGGTAGGCTGGAGCACCATCACGGCCACGCCGGGCGCCACCGATTCGATGGTGAGCCCCCAGCCGCTGATGAGGGGCCAGGGGTGGAATCGCGTGCGCAGACGCTCCAGGAGATCCGGAGCGAGGGTCTCGGGGATCTGCGGCTTGGCCATGGCCCAGGATAGCTCCAAACTCCGCGCGTCACGACGAAGGATCCCCGCTTTCACGGCGCCGTCACCCGGCCATGGGGCAATGGTCGTGGAGGATCCCCATGTCCCTGCGCGACCTCGCCGCCCCGCTCCTGCTCCTGCTCGGACTGGCCTGCCAGCCGCCGGCGGAGACCCCCGCCAGGCCCCCGGCGGCGGCTCCACCCGCCGCGAAGGAAGTGATCCTTCCCGCCTACACGGCCGAGCACCCCGTGGCCGGCGAGCTGAAGAGCGTGGGCTCGGATTCCATGGAGCCCCTCATGGTGCTCTGGGGCGAGGACTTCAGGAATTTCCACCCCCGCATCTCCACCCGCTTCCTCTGCAAAGGCTCCGCCACGGCCCCCAAGGCCCTCATCGAGGGCAGCGCCCTCATGGGCCAGATGAGCCGCGAGATGAACGACGCGGAACTGGCGGCCTTCCAGGCCAAGTACGGCTACGCGCCCACGCGCATCCCCGTGGCGGTGGATGCCCTGGTGGTCTACGTCAACGCCAACAACCCCATCAAGCAGCTCCGCATGGAGGAGATCGACGCCATCTTCTCCACCACCCGCAAGGGCGGCGCGAAGCGCGACATCCAGCGCTGGGGGGAGCTCGGCCTCGGGGGCGACTGGAAGCAGCGGGACATCCAGGCCTACGGTCGCGACGAGAACTCCGGCACCCGCGCCTTCTTCCGGGAGCACGTCATGAAGAAGGGCGACTTCAAGCCCGGCGTGAAGGCCTTCCTGGACCAGTTCGCGGTGGTGGAGGCCCCGGCGGTGGATGGCGGCGGCATCAGCTACGGCCCGCTCCAGTACGCCAACCGCATGGTGAGGGGCGTGCCCGTGGCCTCCTTCGGCAGCGACCATGCCGTGGAGCCCACCCTCGAAAGCATCCAGAACGCCACCTACCCCCTGACCCGCTTCCTCTACATCTACGTGAACAAGGCCCCCGGCCGCGCCCTGGACCCCGCCGTGAAGGAGTTCCTCCACTTCGTGCTGTCCCGCGAGGGCCAGGCGGCGGTGGCCAGCTTCGGCGCCGTGGCCATCCCCGGCGACCTCGCGGCCATGGGCGCGGGCAAGCTGAACTGAGGCCCCCATGCTCCCGACCCTGCCCCTGCTGGCCCTCCTCCACGCTCCCGGCCCCGCACCCGCGGCGGTCCCGACCCCGGTGCCGGTGCGGAGCCTCCGCCTCCCCGAGCCGGCGAGGACCGTGGCCAGCCCTGCCGAGATCCGCCTCCGGCCGGACGGGGAGGCCTACGCCGTGCGCCCCGGCGTCCGGCTCGAGGCCCGCCTGGAGGGCGATCTGGTGGAGCCGTCCACGGATCCGGGCCGCACCCTCCTCCGCGTGACCCTGCGCGCCCCGCTGCGGGCCCAGAACGGATGGACCGTGCTCCTCCCCATCGGGACCCAGCTGGTGGGCCAGGTCCACCTGCTGCGCGGCGACTACCGCTTCGTGGACTTCCAGTCGCTGCTCCTGCCCGACGGGCGGGCCCTGGCCGCGCCGGAGGGGAGCTTCCGCCTGGGCCCGGGCCCCAGCCTGGCCCTCCAGAGCGGAGGCCCCGTGGCCCTCACGGTGGCCCGGCCCCTGCGGGTGGAGGCCTTCGGCCGCTGATCCGCGCTTCCGCTCAGAGCTTCAGCACGCCCTTGAGCGTCTCGGCCATGTCCTGGAAGACCTTGGTCTGGGGGCTGTGAGGGTGCTCCGCCACGAAGGGCTTGCCGCTGTCCCCGCCCTCGCGGATGGCCAGGTCGATGGGCACCTCGCCCAGGAAGGGCAGCTCCATGCGGATGGCCGCGGCCTTCACCCCGCCGTGGCCGAAGATCTGGGTCTCCTTCCCGCAGCCGGGGCAGATGAAGCTGCTCATGTTCTCGATGATGCCGAGCACGGGCACCTTCACCGTGCCGAACATCCCGATGGCCTTCTTGGCATCGAGGAAGGCCACGTCCTGCGGGGTGCTGACGATGACCGCGCCGTCCACCTGGGCGTTCTGGATGAGGGTGAGCTGCACGTCGCCGGTGCCGGGCGGCAGGTCGATGAGCAGCACGTCGAGATCGCCCCAGGCCACGTCCTTCAGGAACTGCTGGAGGGCCTTGTTGAGCATGGCGCCGCGCCAGATGACGGGCCGGTCCTCCTCGATGAGCAGGCCCATGGACATGACCTTGATGCCGAACTTCTCGAGGGGCAGGATCTGGCCCTCCGGCGTGCCCAGGGGCGAGTCCTTCAGGCCCAGCATCATGGGGATGGAGGGGCCGTAGATGTCCGAGTCCAGCAGGCCCACCTTGAGGCCCTGCTCCGCCAGGGCGATGGCGAGGTTCACCGTGACCGTGCTCTTGCCCACGCCGCCCTTGCCCGAGCCCACCACCACGCAGCGCTTGATGCCGGGGATGAGGTTCTTGAACTCCACCTGGGCCGTCTTCTCCCAGCCGATCTCGATGTCCACGTCCGTGACCCCGGGCTGCTGGCGGATCAGCCCCTCCAGGGCCTCCTTGATGGCCGCCACGCGGTCCCGGTAGGCGTCCATGAGCTGGAGCAGCACCGTCACCTTGCCCTCGGTGACATCAATGCCCTTCACCGCCTTCAGGTTCGTGAGTGTGGCACTGGTTCCGGGGACGACATAGGCGTTGAGGGCTTCGAACAGGGCGGCGCGGCTGATCTTGGTCATGCGTGTCTCCAGCCCATTAGTTTGCCACGGGGAATGAATGGCTGACATGTTGAAGCGCCGCACCGTTTCCTCTCTGGGCTGGTTGGAGTCCAAGCCGAGGCGAGGTCTCCTCGCCTCGGCACGGGGGTCCGGGGGTGTGCGCGCAGCGCGGGACCCCCGGAGAGCATCAAATATCCGGGTCCAACGGCCCCAGCTTCTGGGTCAGGGCGCCCACGCCGCTGGCGAGCAGGGTGTGCTCGTAGATGCGGAGCTGGCTGCGGAGGGGCGGGTCCTGGGGGTCCAGGCCCCGGCGGAGCACGTCGCCCTCGGGCCCGAGCACACGGCCCTTCAGGGTGTCGTGCAGCTGGAGCTCGACCATCTCCATCACCTGGGCCGCCAGCAGGGGATCCACCAGGGGGAAGGCCAGCTCCACCCGGCGGTCGAGGTTGCGGGGCATGAGGTCGGCGCTGGAGAGCAGCGTCTCCGGCTCGCCGTCATTGGCGAAGTGGTAGATGCGGGCATGCTCCAGGAAGCGGTCCAGGATGGACAGGGCCCGGATGTTCTCCGACAGACCCGGCGCGCCGGGGCGCAGGCAGCAGGTGCCCCGCACGATGAGATCCACCCTCACGCCCTCCCGGCTCGCCTCGTAGAGCAGCTGGATGAGCTGGGGATCCACCAGGGCGTTCATCTTGAGCACCATGCGGGCGGGCCGGCCCTTCTGGGCATGGCCGATCTCCCGCTGGATGCGGGCCTTGAGGGCCTTCTTCAGGTACTGGGGGGCCAGCAGGATCTGGTGGAACCGGGGCGGACGCGTGTAGCCCGTGAGCATGTTGAACAGGTTCGAGAGGTCCTCGCCGAACTCTGGCCGGGCCGTCAGCAGGCCCAGGTCCGAATAGAGCCGGCTGGTGCGCTCGTTGTAGTTGCCCGTGCCCAGGTGGCAGTAGCGCTTGATGCCGCCCGCCTCCTGCCGCACCACGAGACAGGCCTTGCAGTGGATCTTGTGGTTGGGCAGGCCGTAGACCACATGCACGCCGGTCTTCTCCAGGCGCCGGGCCCAGGCGATGTTGGCGGCCTCGTCGAAGCGCGCCCGCAGCTCCACGATGGCGGCCACCTGCTTGCCGCGCTCCGCCGCGCGCTCCAGGGCCGCCGCCACGGGGCTGCTTGCCGTCACCCGATAGAGGGTCATCTTGATGGCCAGGACCTTGGGATCTTCCGCGGCCTCGCGCACGAACCGCACCACGCTGTCGTCGAAGCTCTGGTACGGGTGGTGCAGCAGGATGTCGTTCCGGGAGATGGCGTCGAAGATGCTGCCGGACTGGTCGAGCTGGGGCACGGGCAGGGGCGGCAGGGGCGTGTCCTTGAGGTGGGGCAGGTCCAGCTGGCCGCAGAGCTGCATCAGGTCCGAGAAGGCCGTCAGCCCGAGGCTCGGATAGAGATCCTCGGGACTCAGCTCCATCTCCTCGATGAGCAGATCCAGCACCTTGGCCGACAGGCCGTGCTCGTACTGGAGGCGGACCACGGCCCCGCGGCGGCGGTCGCGGAGGCTCTCCTCCACGGTCTTGAGCAGGTCCTCGGAGGGGTCCTCCTCCACCGGCAGATCCGAATCGCGCGTCACCCGGATGGCATGGCAGCTCTTCACCGTGTAGCCCAGGAAGAGGCGGGACAGGTGGTGCCGCACCACATCCTCGAGCATCACGAAGCTGTGGGCCCCGGGCGCCGAGGGCACCCGCAGGAACCGCGAAGCCAGCCCCGTGGGGACGTGGATGAAGGAGAGCTCCGAGGCGGGCAGGTCCCCGTCCAGCAGGTCTTCGTCCGGTTCCAGCTCCACCACCAGCACCAGCGCCCGGTTGCCCAGGCGGGGGAAGGGGTGCCCCGTGTCCACGGCCAGGGGCGTGATGAGGGGCAGGAGGCTGCGCTCGAAGTAGTCCAGGACGAACGCCTCCTGCTGCCGATCCATGGCCCTGGGATCCAGGATGCGGATGCCCGCGGCCTCCAGCTGGGGCTCGAGGATGGCGTGGAAGAGCTCGTGCTGCCGGGCGGAATAGGCATGGATCCGCGAGGCCACCCGCTCCAGGAGCTGGCGGGGCGTGAGCCCGTCCGGGCCCGGCTGGCTGATGCCCGCGTCGATCTGCCGCCAGATGCCGGCCACCCGCACCATGAAGAACTCATCCCAGTTGCTGGAGACGATGCTGAGGAACTTGACGCGCTCCAGCAGGGGCACGGTGGGGTCCTCGGCCTCCTCCATCACCCGCGCGTTGAAGTCCAGCCAGCTCAGCTCGCGGTTGAGCAGTTCCTCGGGACGGGGGATGGGATGGAACATGGAAGCAGGATAATCCCGGCCCGGGATGGGCCGCCGGGAAGATCCCTCTTTGGTTCCGGGCCTTTTTCAGGCAGAATCGATGGTTCGGCCCTCCATGGGGAGACGCCGACCGGTCCGCCCGGACCCATCCCAACGAGAGGGCGGCAGCCCGCCGCCAGGTAGGAGGAAAGACATGTCCCAGGAAGTCCTGATCGTCCCCAAGCGTGAGACCTTCGGCAAGGCCGCCATCCGCGACCTCAAGAAGGGCGGCATGATCCCGGCCGTGGTCTACGGCCTGAACGAGGCCCCCATCGCCATCGCCATCAGCCCCAAGGCCGTGGCCCGCGTGCTGGCCAGCGACGCCGGCATGAACTCCGTGATGTTCCTCCAGCGCGAGGGCACGGACATCAAGCGCCACGTCATCATCAAGGACCTGCAGCGCGATCCCATCACCGGCCGCCTGCGCCACGTGGACTTCATGCGCGTGGACATGACCCACAAGGTGCGCGTGAAGGTGCCCGTGCGCCTCATCGGCACCTCCATCGGCGTGAAGAGCATGGGCGGCGTCCTCGACTTCGCCCACCGCGAGATCGAGCTCGAGTGCCTGCCCAGCATCATCCCCGCCCACATCGACGTGGACGTGACCAATCTGGCCGTGGGTGACAGCATCCGCTTCGAGCAGATCACCCTCATGCCCAACGTCGTCTTCATCGGCGATGCCCACCAGACGGTCTGCTCCGTCCGCGGCAAGGCTGCCGAGGAAGAGGTCGCCGCCGCTGCCCCCGCTGCCGCCGAACCCGAAGTGGCCAAGAAGGGCAAGAAGGAAGACAAGAAGTAGCTTCCCGGCTGTCAGCAAAAACGGGCGCCATGCGGTGCCCGTTTTTTTGGCCCTTGACAAAAGTAAGTGCTTACTTACAATTAACGCATGACCCGACCTGCCCTGGAACTCACCTCCAAGCGCGCCGAAATTGCGGAGGCTGCACTCCGGATCATCGAGACCCGGGGCATCGCCGCCCTGACCACCAGCGCCCTGGCCGGCGAGCTGGGCGTCAGCAGCGGCGCCCCGTTCCGCCACTTCGCGAACCGCGAGGAGATCCTGGAGGCGGTGGTGCTGCGGGTGGAGGAAAGGATCCTCACCACGTTCCCGCCCACAACGGCCCCCCCTCTGGAGCGCATCCTGGCCTTGCTCCAGGCCCGCGCGGACATGGTGGGCGGATCCCGGGGCATCGGGCGGTTGATGTTCTCCGAGCAGTTCACGTTGGCGCTGCCGGACATCGCCGCTGCACGCCTGCGATCGGTGGTCACCCGGACCCAGGCCTTCCTCTTGGAGGCGCTCACGGAGGCCCAACGGGAAGGCACCGTCCGCACCGACCTGCCGCCGCAAGCCCTGCTGGCGGTGGTCTTCGGCATGCTCATGCACCTCGTCTACTCCCAGGCCGCAGGGCATGGCCGCGCGGGCGATGCCGCCGACACCTGCGCCACCCTCCGCACCATCCTTCAACCCCCTCCCGCCCGCTGAACCGGCGGTACCTATCGGAGTTCCCATGCGAAAGCCTCTCTTCCCCATCCTGCTGACGGCCGTGCTGGCCAGCCTGGCCGCCCTGCCCCTCGGCGCCCACTGCGACGCCCTCGATGGTCCCGTCGTCATCGCCGCCAAGCAGGCCCTGGCCAAGGGCGACGTGAACCCGATCCTCGCCTGGGTGAAGGCGGAGGACGAGGCCCAGATCCGCGCCGCCTTCGCCCGCACCCTCAAGGTCGGCGCCCTGGGCCCCGAGGCCCAAGAGCTGGCCGAGGCCTACTTCTTCGAGACGCTGGTGCGGATCCACCGCGCTGGCGAAGGCGCCCCCTACACGGGCCTCAAGCCCGCCGGCATGGACTTCGGCCCGGCCATCCCCGCCGCAGACAAGGCCCTGGCCTCCGGCGACCTGAAGCCCGTGTTCGAGCTCATGCACGGCGTCCTCAAGCCGGGCCTCGAGGCCCGCTTCAAGCAGGCCCGCGCCGCCCGCAGCCAGGCGCCCTCCGATCCCGCCGCCGGCCGGAAGGCCGTGGCCGCCTACGTGGACTTCCTCCACTACGTGGACGGCGTCTACCGCGCCGCGGCTGGCGGCGGCGCCCACGCCGAAGGCGCCGAAGCGGAAGCCCCCGCCAAGCCCGAGCCCCATCACCAGCACTGATTACCCTTCCGGCACGCCGCAAGCGGGCGCCACGCGGCGCCCGCTGCCTTTCCCGAGAGCTGACAGCCGACAGCTGATAGCTTCAGACCATGTGGACCCTCGTTCCCCTCGGCAACCCCGGCCCCGAGTACCAGGACACGCGCCATAACCTGGGGCGGCTCATGCTGCAGCGCTGGATGGCGGACCGGGACCTGGCGCCCGCGCCCTCGAAGCGGTTTTCCTCGGGCACGCTCTACCCGCTCACGGACCGGCTCCAGGCCCTGGTGCCCGCCACCTACATGAACCTCTCCGGCGAGGCCTGCGCCCAGGCCGAAGCCGCGGGCCTCTACCCCCGGCGCATGGTGCTGCTCTACGACGACAAGGACCTGCCCCTGGGCACGGGCCGCTTCCGGCTCGACGGCTCGGCCGGCGGCCACAACGGCCTCCGCTCGGTGTTCGAGTGTCTGGGCACCACGGACATCGCCCGCCTGCGCCTGGGCATCGGCCCCTTCCAGCGGCCCCTGGTGGACTTCGTGCTGGAGCCCTGGACGGATCCCGAATGGGAGGTCATCGGCCGGCTGGACGCCCCCTTCGCCCGGTTCCTGGATCTGCTCGGCCAGGCGGAGGACCTGGGCGGGCTGGCCAACCTGGTGAATCCGGCGGCGTTCTGGGAGCCCGTGTCCTAGACTTTCCATTGAATTCCGGCCCTTTCCACGCGAAACTAGCTGTTCGCGTCCTCCGCTGGAGGGCGTCTTCCTTGCTCCCCGGAACCCAGTGGGGGGCTTCACATCCACAAGGAGGACAGATGCGTCACTACGAGACCATCTTCATCGCCTCCCCCACGCTGACGGACGAGCAGAGCGATGAGCTCGTCAAGCAGTACGAGGGGATCATCGCCGAGCAGGGTGGCGAGCTGCTCAAGACCGACAAGTGGGGCCGCAAGAAGCTGGCCTACGAGGTCCAGAAGTTCAGCGAGGGCTACTACACGCTCTTCGAGATGAACGCCGGACCCGACCTCATCGCCGAGCTGGAGCGCCGCTTCCGCAACAACGATTCGGTCATCAAGTACCTGAGCGTCCGCCTGGACGAGGCCGAGAAGGCCGCGGGCCGCGCCAAGCAGCGCATCGAGCGCGAGGCCAAGCGCAAGGCCCAGGCCGGCATCAAGGATCGCGCACCTGAGGAGGTGGTCGGATGAAGCGCCGAGCTGACGCCAAGAAGGGCAAGCCCAAGAAGAAGAAGGCTTTTGGGGGACGACGCGCGAAGTTCTGCAAGTTCTGCGTCGAGAAGTCCACCATGATCGACTACAAGGACGTGAAGACCCTCCAGGCCTTCACCCCCGAGCGCGGCAAGGTGCTGCCCCGCCGCACCAGCGGCGTGTGCGCCGTCCACCAGCGCGCCCTCGTGGAAGCCATCAAGCGCGCGCGGAACATCGCGCTGCTACCGTTCGCCACGGACTAGTTCCAGGCGCTGGCGGACTATCAACAAAGAGGGGGCCAACCGGCCCCCTCTTCGTTTCCGCACGAAAGCCTCCCTCGACGGGGCTCCACTGGAGCCCCGTCGCCCCTTCGGGACCGGTCGCCTTCTGCCGTCCACCAGCGCGCCTCCATCTGACGGGCACGCCCCTGGCGTGCCCTCCCACTCGCTCCGCTCGCGGAGATGGAGCCTCCGTGGAAGCCATCAAGCGCGCGCACTCGGCCCGGCGGAGCCTTCGGAGCGACCCGCATCGTCCCTCGCATCGCGCTGCTGCCGTTCGCCACGGACTAGATTCGTTCTTGAACATGCAAAAAAGCGGGGGCGCACGCCCCCGCTTTTTCGCATGACATAAGACAAATGCTCAGTCCGTCACCGCGAACACCACGCGATCGTTGCGCAGGCGCTCGGGGTCCAGGATGCGGATGGTGGCGTTCTTCCGATCCTGGGCGAGGGTCACGACGTAGTCCTTGTCCTTCTGGAGGGAGCCGGGGACCACGTTCACCTTGCTGATCTTCGTGAGCCCGACCTCGGAAGCCTGGATCTGGATCTCGGGGTTCGGCTCGTCCAGCGGAAGGTCCTTGACGAAGCGGGAAGCCACCGCCTTGGGGCCCATGCGGTCCTTCGCGAAGACCGGCACGACGATCACGCCCTCGTTCACCAGCTGCTTGCGCTGGCCGACCAGGTAGTGCATCGAGTTGAGCTTGACCTTCTGGGCCTGGCTCAAGGACGTCAGCTCGCTCACCTGGGAGGTCAGCGTGGTCTTCTCGGCGTGGAGGGCCTCCACCTCCTCCTGCACCTTGGAGCGCTCCGTTTTCAGATCCTGCACCTGGCCGGAGAGGTCATCGCGGTCCTTCTGGAGGGCGGCCCGCTGGTTGTGCAGGTACTCCGTGGGGCCCATCTCCGCCTTGCCCTGCGTGACGGCCGTGAGGTAGGCACCGCCGGCGTACTGGTGGTAGACCTGCCAGCCAGGCTGGAGCTCTTCCAGGATGTTCGCCCGGGCGGCGAGGGTCCTGGCCTTCTCATCGGAGAGGCCGCGGCCCTTCAGGTAGCGCACGGCCATGGCGAAATGGTTGTCCTTCTCCGTGGCGATCTGGGGCCTGGGCAGCTCGGCCTGGAGCCTGGCCACCTTCCGGGTGAGCTCACCGATGGCCTTGTCCCGATCCAGGATCTCCTGGAGGAGGGCCGCGGTGCTGTTGTCCTTCTCGGCCTTGACCCGGGCCTCAAGCAGCGTCCGCTGGGCCTCTGACAGCTGGATCCCGGCGGGGTTGGGCTGCACCCCCGCCTTGGCCATCGCGTCGGCCTGGGCCTTGGTGGCCCCCTGGACCTGGCCCTCGGCCTGCTGGGCCTCCACGGCCTTGCTGACGAGATCCTTGGATTCTGCGGAGGTGGATTGCGACTTCTGGTCACAGCCGAGGGTGAGACCGAGGGGCAGGACCGCGAGCGCGGCCCCGATCAGAATGGGTTTCAGGATGTTCATGGACACCTCCTTGAGGCTGGGGGAGTGCGGTTGAATCCAGAAGGGTGGTGCCCCGCACGATTTAGCGCAAGTTTAAGTATCTAGACCATTTGACCTACAAGACTCTGGTCATACTGGCCGGATCTTCGACCTAAGGACCGCCGTGTCTGCACTCAGGGGACGGGACCGGAAGGGGGACCTCCAGCGGCAGGGGATGTTTTTTTTCGCCTGGAAGCCGATCCGGCGGAGCCGGCCCCCGGTCCGGCGCGCGACCCGGCTGGCCACCCCCAAGACTCGGGTAATCTGAAGCTATGTCCGAACCCACGCCCGCGCTCAGGCTCCCCATGCCCCTCCGCCGCAAGAAGGCCCTCCAGGCCGCCTGGAAGCCCCTGCTGTTCCAGTGGCTGGTGCCGGGGGCGGGGTACTGGATGATCGGGGAGAAGGGCCGCGCCAAGGTGTTCTTCGGCGTCTGGGTGCTCTTCTGTCTGCTGGCGGCGTTCCAGCTGCAGTACGGCGCCGTCGATGGCGTGAGGGGAGGCGTCTTCGTGCCCGTGCAGGGAGCCTGGCTGCCCACCCTCGGCGCCTTCGGCACCCTGGGCGTCGGCCCGGTGTACGGCCTCTTCGCCTGGGCCTTCGGCGGGGCCGGCACCGAGCCGGTGCGCACGCTCACGCAGGAGTACGGGGCCACCTACGTGATGGTGGCCGGTCTCCTGAACTGGCTCTGCTGCTTCGACCTCTGGGACCGCATCACCGGCCGCTGGGTCTTCCGCCTCCCCAAGGACGAGCAGGAAAAGCTCGCCAAGGGCGAGTAGCCATCACGCCCTCCGGGCGGCCGCTGAGCGCGCCTTCGGCCGCGCACGCGGCTCTGGCTGCCCGCGATCGGACGTGCCACTGGCACGTCCTCCCACTCACGGAGCCTATGGCCCCGTTCGCGGAGCGGGGCCCTCGGTGGCCGGTCTCCTGAACTGGCTCTGCTGCTTCGACCTCTGGGACCGCATCACCGGCCGCTGGGTCTTCCGCCTGCCCAGGGACGAGCAGGAGAAGATCGCCAAGGGCGAGTAGCGATCAGCTGTCAGCTATCGGCTGTCAGCCCTCGGCCTTGAGCGACTTCGCCAGCAGCTGGGCACGGATGAAGGCATCGATGTCGCCGTCCAGCACCTTCTGGGTCTGGCTGGTCTCCTCGCCGGTGCGGTGGTCCTTCACCATCTGGTAGGGCTGGAGCACGTAGCTGCGGATCTGGCTGCCCCAGGCCACGTCGGCCTTGTCGCCGCTGGCGGCAGCCACCTTCTCCAGGAACTTCCGCTGCTCCAGCTCGTAGAGCCGCCCCTGCAGCACCTTCAGGGCCGTGGCCCGGTTCTTGATCTGGCTGCGCTCGTTCTGGCAGCTCACCACGATGCCCGTGGGCAGGTGGGTGAAGCGCACGGCGGACTCGGTGCGGTTCACGTGCTGGCCGCCGGCGCCGCTGGCGCGGAAGACATCGATCTTGAGGTCCTTTTCGGGGATGTCCACGTTGATGGTGTCGTCCAGCTCGGGGCTCACGTACACCGCGGCGAAGCTGGTGTGCCGGCGCTTGGCGGAATCGAAGGGGCTGATGCGCACCAGGCGGTGGACGCCGGCCTCGGCCCGCAGGTAGCCGTAGGAGAAGGGCGCGTCCACGATGAAGGTGGCGCCCTTGATGCCCCCCTCCTCCCCATCCTGGTAATCGAGCATCTCCGTGCCCCAGCCCTTGGCTTCGCAGAAGCGCAGGTACATGCGGAGCAGCATGGCCGCCCAGTCCTGGCTCTCGGTGCCGCCGGCGCCGGGGGCGATGGCCACGATGGCGCGGTTGTGGTCCAGGTCGCCGCTGAGCATCATGCGCAGCTCGGCATCCTCGACGGCCTTGCGGAGAGCGCCTTCCACCGCCTCGGCCTCGGTGAGCATGTCCCCGTCTTCCTTGGCCAGCTCCAGGCCGGTCTCCAGGTCCTCGAGGCCGCCCGTCAGGCGCTTGGCCAGGGCGATGTCGTCGGTGATCGCCCCCCGCTTCTGGAGGAGCGGCTTGGCGGCCTCCGGGTCGTCCCAGAAGCCCGGGGCCGTGGTGCGCTCTTCGATCTGTTCCAGCTCCAGGGCTTTGCGCTCGGGGTCGAGGTGGGCGACCAGCTGCCGGACCCGGGGGTCCAGCTCGTTCTTGGCCCGCACCAGGGTCTCGAAATCCATGGTTCACATCTCCCTCCCCGGCCCCCGGGGAACCTTCGAGTTTAAAGCAATCCGGCAGATTCGGTCCCCACGCTATTCTGGTGGGATGCCCGAGTTGATCCCGGTCCTGCCCGCCGATCTGGAGCCCACCGCCCGTGGGGTCCTGTCGGGCCATGGGGGCGTGACCCTGGCCTGGGCGCGCTGGGAGCACCCCCATCCCCGGGGCCGGGTGGTGATCTCCCACGGCTACGGCGAGCACGGCGAGCGCTACCGCCACACGGCCCACTGGCTGCACGGCCTGGGCTGGTCCGTGTCCAGCATGGACCACAGCGGCTTCGGGCGGTCCGGCGGCATCCGGGGCGATGCGGACGGCATCCGCGCCTTCGTGGACGACTTCGCCCTCTTCCTCCGCCAGGAGCGGCGCCACGACGCCGAGCGCACCGGCGCCACGGCCCGGGTGGTGGACGGCGTGCCCATGCCGCCCCTGCCGGTCTGCCCCCAGGTGGTGCTGGGCCACAGCTTCGGCGGGCTGGTCTCGCTGCTGACCCTGCTCTGGCATGCGGACACCCTGGACGGACTGATCCTGTCGAGCCCCAGCCTGGCGGTGCGGTCCAATTCCCGGGCCCTGGTCCTGCTCTCCCGCCTCCTGCGCTGGCTCATGCCCCACCGGCCCATCCAGCTCCACGGCGACAAGAGCCGCGTCTGCTCGGACCCCGTCCTCGTGCAGCGCTACGAGGCGGATCCCCTCTGCCACCGCTGGGCCACGGCCGCCTTCGGCGCCGCCCTGGAGGAGGGCCGGACGGAGCTCCTGCCCCTGGGCCAGGAGCTGGACCGTCCCATGCTCCTGCTGGAATCCGGCGAGGACACCGTGGTGGATCCCGACGCCTCCGAGGCCCTGTGGTCCGCCGTGAAGCCCGGCCTGCTGGAACGCCACCGCCTGGCCGGTTTCTACCATGAGGTCTTCCACGACCGGCGCCGAGCCCAGGCCCAGGCCCTGGTCGAACCCTGGCTCGAGCACCTGTGCCAGGCTTGGAATCCTTCCCTCCGACCCTGGAACCCTTCGCTCCGTCCCGCCATGTCTGAATTGCTGTCTCCGGAGTCCGCATGAAGCGCATCCTCACCGCCCTGTCCCTCACCCTCCTGATCGCAGGGCTGGGCCTGGGCTGCCGCAAGCCGAAGACGGCCGACCAGACCACGACCTCCGCCGTGCTGATGGCCACGGCGGACAAGCAGATGAAGCAGGGCAAGTTCAACGAGGCCCGGATCACCCTCCGCCACCTGGAGCAGTACCTCCCGGGCTCGCCCGAGTTCCCCAAGGCCAAGCTCATGCTGGGCGACAGCTTCTTCTTCCAGGGCAGCCCCAGCTTCCCCGAAGCCGAAGTGGAGTACACGAGCTTCCTGAACTACTTCCCCCGCCACGAACTCCGGGACTACGCCCTGTACCACCGGGCCCTCTGCCACTTCTCCTCCATCGAGAGCGCGGAACGCGACCAGACGGAGACCCGCAAGGCCCTGGAGGGCTTCCAGCAGCTGCTGGCGGAATCGCCGGGCAGCCCCTACGCCGGGGAGGCCAAGGCCAAGGTCCTCCAGTGCTGGCGGCGCATCGCCGAACACGAGCTGGTGGTGGGCGTCTTCTACGTGAACGTCTATTACTATCCCGGCGCCGAGCGGCGCCTGAAGGCCCTGCTGGAGACCTACCCCGACTACGTGGACCGCGAGCGGGCCTACTTCTACCTGGGCGAGGCCCTGCGCCAGCGGCTGGTCACCCCAGAGGAAGCGACCCAATACGCGAAAGACTACGCTGCCAAATTTCAGAAGGAAGACCTCAGAACCCTCACTGCCGAGCAGAAGGAGCAGTACTCGAAGGATTTCACAGCCTTCACGACCGAGCGCATCAAGGGCTTCCGGGACGAGGCCAGGAGCTACTACCAGAAGCTGGTGGAGAGCTATCCCGGCTCCGAATGGGCCCGCCGCGCGGCGGACCGCCTGGTGACCATGGGCACCGGCGGCGTGAAGGAAGACCTGGATAGTTGATGCTGTCCGGGGGGACCGCCTGCTCGCGATGCTCGCGATGTCCCCCCGGGCCCCCGCCGCATGGGCGGGTCGAACCCGCCCACGCAGCCCACCTCGCTCTCCTGCGGGAGGCGCCATGGAATTGAGCAGCCTCGGCCTCGGCACCTACCTGGGACCGTCCACTTCCGCCGCGGATGAGGGCTATGTCCAGGCCGCCGGGGCCTTCCTCGCAGCGGGCGGCACGGTGTTCGACACCGCGGCCAACTACCGGGGCGGCCGGTCGGAGCGGGCCCTGGGCGCCGCCTTCATCGGCCGGCCCCGGGACGGGTTCTTCGTCTCCACCAAGGCCGGCTACCTGCCCATGGGCGATGGCAGCCCCGGCGAGGATTCCGCGGCCTGGTTCCGGCGGGTGCTCGAGGCTCCCGGCATCCTCCGCGCGGACGAGGTCGCGGACGGCTGCCACGCCATGACCCCCCGCTACCTGGCCCACCAGCTGGAGGTGAGCTTGGCCGCGCTGGGGGTGGCCTCCGTGGACCTCTTCCACCTCCACAATCCGGAGCAGCAGCTCCCCCACCTCGGTCCTGAGGCTTTCCACGCCGTCATCCAGCAGGCCTTCGAGGCCTGCGAAGGGTTCGTGCGGACCGGGAGGATCCGCGCCTACGGCGTGGCCACCTGGAACGGGTTCCGGGTGCCGCCGGGACGGCCCGACCACCTCAGCCTCGAGCGCCTGCTGGCCGCCGCCGAGGCCGCCGGAGGGCAGGACCACCACTTCCGCTGGATCCAGCTGCCCCTGAACCTCGCCCTGCCCGAAGCCTTCCTGGCGCCCACCCAGGTGTTCCGTGGCGAGCGGATGACGCCGCTCCGGGCGGCCCAGGCCGCGGGGCTCTCCGTGCAGACCTCCGCCTCGATCATGCAGGCGCGCATCCTCACCCAGCTGCCCGCGGACCTCGTGGCGGCGCTGGGGGGGACGACCCCGGCGCAGGCCGCGCTGCAGTTCCCTCGCTCCTGCCCCGGCGTCACCGTGGCCCTCTGCGGCATGGGCCGGCCCGAGCATGTGGTCGAGAACGCCGCGGTCCTGGACCTTCCCAAGGTCGATCCGGCCGTGCTCGCGGGCCTCTTCGGATGATCCTCCTCGCCATCACCCCGGGGCTCGGCTTCGACCGCGCGCGCTGGGCCGCCGTGCTGCGCGCGGGCGTGGATGGCTTCCTGATCCGCGAGAAGCAGCTGGAGGCGCGGGCCCTGCTGGCGGCCGCGGCCTGGTGCCAGGACACGGCCCCGGAGTTGGCGCTCTGGGTGGCCGGCCGCCTGGACGTGGCCTTCGCCGCGGGCTGCGGCCTCCACGCGCCGGAGGCCCACCCCGAGGTGGACCCAGGCCTGGTGCCCCTCTCCCGTCCTCTGCACGCTGAGGGCCAGTGGGAGTCGCGGCGCGGCGCGGACCAGCTGCTCGTCTCCCCGGTCTTCCCCAGCCCCGGCAAGGGCGCGCCCTGGGGGCCGGAACGGCTGGCCCGCTTCCTGGACGGCCTCCCGTCCGGGGGGCCGCGGATCCTGGCCCTGGGCGGCGTGGAGCCGGCGAGCGCGGCCCGGCTCCGCCATGCCCGCCTGGCCGGTGTGGCGGCGATCCGGCCCTTCTGGGAGGGCGAGCCCGAGCGCGCCGTGGCGGCCTTCCGCGCCCTCGAATAGGCGTATCCTCTCCCCCATGTTCCGCGACTTGAGGGAGAAGGTCAGCGCGCCGCGCCGGATCGCGGCCTGGATCCTGCTCGCCCTGCTGCTCCTGGCCGCGGCCTTCGTGCTGCTCCGGATAGGCGGCCACCCGGCCCTCCATCGCACCGCGGACGTCCTCCTCTGGGCCCTGCTGGCCTACGGGGCCGTGCGCCTCGTCTCCTTCCTGCTGCTGGATCCGCTGCTGAGCCAGCGGAAGACCGCCACGCCGGGCTTCGCGCGGGACCTGATCGTGGTGGCGCTCTACCTGGTGGCCGCGGGCGGCATCCTCCGCGAGGGCCTGCAGGTGAGCCTGGGCCAGCTCCTGGGCACCGGCGCCATCGCCGCCGCCGTGGTGGGCCTCAGCCTCCAGGAGGTGCTGGGCAACCTGTTCGCCGGCATCTCCCTGCACCTGGATCCCGCCTTCCAGGTGGGCGACTGGGTGGAGATCACCGGCACACTGCGGGGCGGCCCCGGCCGCGAGACGCTCGTCGGGCAAGTGGAGGCCATGACCTGGCGCACGGTGCAGCTGCGCACCGAGAACGGCGACATGGATGTGCTGCCCAACCGCGCCATCGCCCAGGCCGTGGTGACGAACCTCTACGCCCCCTCGGGCCTGCACCGGCGCACCACCAAGGTCATCGTGGAACCGCGGCCGGACCTCCACCAGGCCCTCGACCACCTCACCCGGGCCCTGGCGGGCCTGCCGCACCTCGCCCACCACCGCCCCGAGGTGGTGGTCCACAGCTCCGACCTGGGCGGCGCCGTCCTGGAGCTCCGCTACTGGGCCCTGGGCTTCCGGCATGGGCGCCAGGCCACCTTCCAGGCCACGCGCCTGGCCGCCACCGTGCTGCCCCGGGAGGGCTTCCGGCTCATGGGGCCCCATGGCCCGAGCCCCCTGGTGACGCGGCCCGAGACGGCTCCCGACCTGGCGCTGATGCGGGACCTGGTCCGCCAGCTGGGCCTCCCGGAGCACTGGGTGGAGGATCTCCGGGGCCGCCTCCGCCTGCGGACCCTCGCCCCCGGGGAAGGCGTCATCCGCGAAGGCGAGCCCGGGGACTCGCTCTTCGCCGTGCATCGCGGCACGCTCCAGGTGGTGCGCGCGGAGGAGCGCCTGGAGCCGTATACCGGCCTCTTCTGGAAGCCCGTGGCGGAGCTGGGCCCGGGCCAGTGGTTCGGCGAGGCGAGCCTGCTGACGGGCGCCCCGCGGAACGCCACCGTGGTGGCCCTCACGGAGGCCGAGATCGCGGAGGTGCCCAAGGAGGCCTTCGAGGCGTCCCTCAGGCGCGAGCCCGAGCTCCTGGAGCGCCTGGTGGACCTGATGGAGCAGCGGGCCCACGGTGAGGCCGAGGTCGACCTGCCCAAGGAGTCCCGCCGGGCCCAGTGGACCCGGCAGGTCCGGGGCTGGTTCGGACTGGGCTAGGGGCCTCGCTGGTATCCTGGATGACGGAGGCCCCATGGATCTGCCTGAGAACCTGCATCACCTGGTGAGCGAGCTGGGCGATTCGCTGGTCAAGGCCCTGGCCGAGGACGATCACTGCCGCGACCTCACCTTCCAGATCCAGGCCCAGGGTTACGGCCTCATGCTCATCCTCGAGGCCGCGCCCATCCGGCTCCGCGGGGAGGGCCACGACGAGACCCTTCCGCAAGAGGGACCGGAGCAGCCCTTCTCCGAGGACGACAAGCGCCTCATGAAGTCCTTCAAGATCCGGATGGACTGAGATGGCCCAGCCCTGGGATCGGCCGGCCCCGGAAGCTGGCACCGCCGGGCGTCCCAACGCCGCGGGCCTGGATGCCGCGGGCCTGAAGGCCCTGATGGCGGCCCTCGGTGAGCCCGCCTGGCGGGGCGGCCAGCTCTTCGACGGCCTCTACCGGCAGCGCTGGACCCGCTGGGAGCAGTTCTCCAGCCTGTCCAAGGCCCTGCGGACGCGCCTGGAGGCCGAAGTGGACCTGACCTGGCCCGCCATCGTCCAGAGCCAGACCTCGGACGATGGCTCGACCAAGCACGTCTTCGAACTGGCAGATGGGAAGCAGGTGGAGGGCGTGTCCATGCCCTATGCGGACCGCGTGACCCTCTGCCTGTCCAGCCAGGTGGGCTGTGCCATGGGCTGCACCTTTTGCGCCACGGGCCAGATGGGCATCGTGCGCAACCTCACGGCCGCGGAGATCGCGGGCCAGGTGGTGGCCATGCTGAACCACCACGGCCACCCGGAAGGCCGCCCCGTGAACCTGGTGTTCATGGGCATGGGCGAGCCCCTGCACAACCTCGACCACCTCATGGCCGCCTTCGCCCTCCTCACGGATCCCAAGGGGCTTGCCATCCCGCCCCGGCGCATCACCGTGTCCACCTCGGGGCTGGTGAGCGGCATCGAGCGGCTGGCCGCCTTCCCGAAGCGGCCGCGCCTGGCGCTCAGCCTGAATGCAACCACCAACGCCCATCGCTCGGCCATCATGCCCGTGAACCGGGTCTGGAACCTGGAGGCCCTGGCAGCCGCCCTGGCGGCCTTCCCCCTGCAGTCCGGCGAGCGCATCACCCTGGAGTACGTGCTGCTGAAGGGCGTCACCGACAGCCTGGAGGACGGCCGCCGCCTCGCGGCCTTCGCCCGGCGCTTCCCCGCCAAGGTGAACCTGATCCCCTTCAACCCCCACGAGGGCAGCGGCTTCGAGCCCCCGGACGAAGCCCGCGTGGGCGCCCTCTGCCGCCTGCTGTCCGACGCCGACCTGCCTGTGAGCGTCCGCCGCAGCCGGGGCCAGGACGTGGCCGGCGCCTGCGGCCAGCTGGTGCGCCAGGGATCATCAAGACGCCCGCACAGACTACCGAGGACTGAAGACTGAAGACCGACGAAAGGTATCGGACGGCGCATGCACCATCCGATGAGGCCTTTTTTCAGTCATCCTGGACCGGTGCAGCCCGTGCCGAAACCCTTCTTCGAGACCCTCCACGCCCTGTTGGACGCGGAAGGCGAGATCACGCTCGGCGAGCTGCTGGATGCGGCCGGGGAGCAGACCTACGGGCTGCTGACGCTGCTGCTGTCCATGCCGAGCTTGGTGCCAGGTCTGAACCTCGGGCTGGCTCCCGTGGGGGGCATCGGCCTCATGGCCCTCGGGGCCCAGCTGGCCTGGGGCACGCCCCATCCCTGGGTTCCCCGCCGGGTGCAGGCCCAGCCCATCCACAAGGGCCGCATCAAGAACGCCCTCGCCAAGCTCGAGATTCAGATGGAGCGCTTCCGGTGGCGCAGCGCCACCCGCCGTCCCATCAACCACCGCTGGGTGGGCGCCTGCATCGCCTGGACCGGTTTCCTGCTGGCCGTCCCCGTGCCGCTGCCCTTCGGCAACCAGCTGCCCGCGGCCATCCTCTGCCTCCTGGGCGCCGCCCTGCTGGAGGAGCGCCCCACCTGGGCCTGGATCGGCGCGGCCGGAGCCGTCGCCAACACCCTGTACTTCGCCCTCAGCTTCGACCTCATCGTCCGGACCTTCGTGAAGGCCTTCCACGCCGTGGCCAGGTCATGAGAATCGACGCCCTCACCCTCTTTCCCGAGTACTTCGAGGCCGCCCGTCTCGGCATCACGGGCCGGGCCTTCCGCGAGCTGGGCCATGGCCTGCATACCCACAGCTTCCGCCCCTTCTCGGGCAACACCTTCGGCCATGTGGATGACGCCCCCTTCGGCGGGGGGCCGGGCATGGTGCTGCGACCCGAGGTGCTTCGGGACACCCTGGCCGCCGTGCCCCGGGAAGGCACCGGCCGCGTCATCCACTTCAGCCCAGCGGCACCTCCACTTACCCACGCCAAGGTGCTGGAGCTGGCCCGCCTCGACCAGCTGATCCTGGTCTGCACCCGCTACGAGGGCCTGGACCAGCGCGCCGTGACGCGGTACGTGGACGAAGAGCTGAGCGTGGGCGAGGCGGTCCTCAGCGGCGGCGAGCTGCCGGCCCTGTTCCTCATCGACGCCGTCTGCCGCTGGCTGCCGGGCGTGCTCGGCAACGAAGCCTCCGCCGAGGAGGACAGCTTCGCCACGGGCCTGCTGGACCACCCCCACTACACGCGCCCCGCGACCTTCGAGGGCCTCGACGTGCCAGCCGTGCTCCAGGGCGGCGACCATGGCGCCATCCGCCTCTGGCGCCTCCGCGAGGCCATGGCCCGGACGAAGCAGCTCCGGCCCGACCTCTGGTCCATCTATCTGAACGACCGCCTGCCCGCCCTGGACCGCCCCGCCCAGTGGTGCGCCTGGCAGGTGGAGCACCCCGAGGACTGGGACCGGCCCAAGCCCAGGGGTTGGAAGGGCTGGAAGCTCCAATAACCACTTCCCTTTCCCGTCCATTCCGATAGACTGATGGACTCCCCGTCTGGGGACTTTCGAGCCATGTCCGCCGATCTCGGTGTGGGACCGCTGGCCCAGGAGCCCACATGAGCCACATCATCGACCAGCTCGAAGCCAGCCTGCTTCGGTCCGACCTGCCCCGCATCACGCCCGGCGACACCGTCAAGGTGCACGTCAAGGTGAAGGAAGGCGAGAAGGAGCGCATCCAGCTCTTCCAGGGCATCGTCATCGGCATCAAGGGCGGTGGCATGCGCACCTCCTTCACCGTCCGCAAGGTCGCGAGCGGCGTGGGCGTGGAGCGCATCTTCCCCCTCAACAGCCCCACCATCGACAAGCTTGAAGTCGTGCGCCACGGCAAGGTCCGCCGCGCCAAGCTCTACTTCCTGCGCGAGAAGCTCGGCAAGGCCGGCCGCCTCAAGGAACGCCGCACCGAGAACGGCGAGTAGAGTCCCTCGCTTCCAACGAAAAGGCGCCCGCAGGGGCGCCTTTTCGTTGGAAATAATCGGATCACGATCGGATTCAACTCGAACTAGATCTTTATTTCTAGTTCCGTTTTTGTCACCTCCGATGAGGGGTGGAATCCCCGTTTTCATGGCACCATGGCCCCGGGCGCCCGGCCGGCCCATCCTGGGTCCGCGCGCCATTCCGGAGGAACCATGAAGATCTCGTCCCCGCTGACCCTGGCTGTCCTGGCCGCTGCCGCGCTGTCCCTCCAGGCCGAAGCCCCCCGGTACGGCGTGCAGGGTCTGGTGAACATCCCCCTGGGCGACCTGAAGGACTTCGTGGACAGCAAGCCCGGCCCCGGCGTGGGCGTCCACGGCACCTTCGACCTGGGCGACGGCCACATGCTGCGGCCCCGGCTCGACTACAGCGTGTTCCCCGAGGCCTCCTTCGGCAGCCTCAAGCAGAGCGCCTGGGACCTGAGCCTGGGCGGCGACTACCTCTACTTCATCGCGGGCAAGCCCGAAGGGCTCTATGTCACCGGCGGCCTCGCCGTCGTGCGCTGGTCCTTCGAGACCAAGGATGCCTTCTCCAAGGTGACCGCCGACACCACCAAGCTGGGCCTGGCGGCCGGCGTGGGCTACCAGTGGAACGCCACCGTCGGGACCGAGCTCCGCTACGTCTACAGCAAGATCGACCGGGGCTTCAATGCCGATGCCCTCCAGGCGGGGGTGGCCATCCGGTTTTAATATTCTCCGGGGGTTTCCCTCGCCACGCATGCGTGGCGAGGATCTAGTGTCGCGCTTGCGCGCACACCCCCGGCCCTCCGCGCAAAGCCCGGCATAGCCGGGCTTTGCTTTGCTCTCCTGAGACCCTGAGGTTGTGCGGGTCAGAGTCCGTATTCTTTCCAGCGCTTGCCGATGCGGTCCAGGATCTCCCCGGGGAAGACCAGGTCCCGCGGCCACTCGCGGGGGAAGCCGTCCCAGGGGCGGTTCTTGCGGGTGGCGTCGATGCCCACCTTGCTGCCGAAGGCGAAGCGGTCCGCGCTGTGGTCCAGCACATCCAGCGGGCCTTCGGTGAAGAGCAGGTCGCGCTTCGGGTCCACGTTGCTGGTGAGGCGGAAGAGCACCTCGTTCAGGTCGTGGGGATCGATGTCCTCATCCACCACCACGATGCCCTTGGTGAACATGATCTGGCCCGTGCCCCAGATGGCGTTCATGACCTTCTGCGCGTGGCCGGGATACTCCTTCTTCATCGATAGGATCACCAGGTTGTGGAAGGCGCCTGCGGCGGGCAGGTGCATGTCGCGGATCTCGGGCAGCACCATGCGCAGCAGGGGCAGGAAGATCCGCTCCGTGGCCAGGCCCAGGTAGGCGTCCTCCTGGGGCGGGCGGCCCACGATGGTCGCTGGGAAGACGGGGGTCTTCCGCATGGTGATGGCTTCGACGTGCAGCACGGGGTAGTCGTCGGCCAGGGAGTAGTAGCCCGTGTGGTCGCCGAAGGGGCCCTCGCGGCGCAGCTCGCCGGGGTTCACGTAGCCTTCGATGACGAGCTCGCTGTCGGCCGGAACCTCCAGGTCGTTGGTCAAGCAGGGCACCATCTCGATGCCCTCGCCCCGCAGGAAGCCCGCGAACATCACCTCGCTGAGGAAGGGCGGCAGGGGCGCGGTGGCAGCGTAGGTGAGGGCCGGATCGCCGCCGAAGCTCACGGCCACGGGCATGCGCTCGTCCTTGCCGTAGCCGTGGCGGTTCCGGGCGCCGTCGTGGTGGAGCTGGGTGTGGAAGCCCAGGGTCCGGTCATCGTAGACCTGCAGCCGGTAGAGGCCCACGTTGCGGTGGCCCGTCTGCTTGTTGCGGGTGTGGCTCATGCCGAGCGTGATGAAGGGGCCGCCATCCTCGGGCCAGGTGGTGAGCACGGGCAGGTCCGTGAGCTTCACCTGGTCGCCCTTCAGGACCACCTCCTGGCAGATCCCCTTCCGCACGGTCCTGGGCATCCAGTTGGAGACCTCGGCCAGCACGGGCAGCTTGGCCAGCTTCTCGAAGAAGCCCGTGCCGGGCTTGGGCATGGCCTCCTGCACCAGCTTCTCGATGCGGTCGGCGATGGCGTCCAGGCCGCGGGGCTCCTGGTCCACGCCCAGGGCCAGCTCCATGCGCTTCAAGCTGCCGAAGGCGTTCATGGCCACGGGCATGGCCTTGCCGGCGGGTTTCTCGAAATACAGGGCCTTGCCGCCCCCGGGCTGCTTGGACACCCGGTCGGCGATGGCGCCCATCTCCAGGAATGGATCGACTTCAGCGGCCACACGGTGCAGATCACCCGCGGCCTCGAGCTGCTTCAGGAAGGTCTGGAAGTCACGGCCCATGGGAATCTCCGGCCCCCGATCATCCCATCCCCGGGCGGGTATCTGGAACCCAATCCCCGGTGACCGCAGGCCAACTGCCCTTGGCTGCAGGAATTTCCCTTGAGGTGACAGGGCTTTCCCCGCATACTGATGGGCCTTGCCCTGGCCGTGGGCTCCCAAGTGCGTCCGATGGACCGCCGCCCCCGCGCCCCAATCAAAGAGGTTTCCATGTTCGCAATCATCAAGACCGGCGGGAAGCAGTACCGCGTCGCCGAGGGCGATATCCTCCGCGTGGAACTGCTGGAGAAGGATCCCAAGCAGGCCGTGACCTTCGAGGACGTGCTCCTCATCGACAACAACGGGGACCTGAAGGTGGGCCAGCCCACCGTGAAGGGCGCCAAGGTCGAGGCCGAGGTCATCACTCACGACCGCGCCAAGAAGGTGATCATCTTCAAGAAGAAGAAGACCACCACCTACCAGCGCACCCAGGGCCACCGCCAGGGCTACACCGAGGTCCGCATCAAGGCGATCAAGGCCTAGTCATACGTTTTTCGCCTGCGGCGAAAAACGTAGTTGAAACGCGAAAAATCTGAAGAGGTACTCTCATGGCTCACAAAAAAGGCGTCGGTTCCAGCCGCAACGGTCGTGATTCCCACTCCCAGCGCCTCGGCGTGAAGGAGTTCGGCGGGGAAGTCGTCCCCGGCGGTTCCATCCTCGTCCGCCAGCGCGGCACCAAGTTCAAGGCCGGCATCAACGTCGGCATGGGCAAGGACCACACCCTCTTTGCCAAGATCGACGGCAAGGTGCGCTTCCAGGACAAGGGCCAGGCTGGCCGCTTCATCCACATCGATCCCATCGAGGGTTGATGTTGTCCGGGGTGTGCGCTGCACGCCTCCATCTGACGCCACGCGATGCGTGGCTCCCACTCGCCCGCAGGGCTCGTGGAGATGGAGCCTCCCCCCGGAGCCCCCGCGCACAGGCCGGGCCTAGCCCGGCCTGTGCTTATTCTCCCCTGCCCAGGGGCTGAGGATTAACCGTGTTCCTTGACCATGTCCAGCTCCGCGTCGCCGCCGGCCACGGCGGATCGGGCGCCATGAGCTTCCGCCGCGAGAAGTTCGCCCCCGAGGGCGGGCCCGACGGCGGTGACGGCGGCAAGGGCGGCTCCATCTTCATCCGGGCCAACCGGGCCCTGAACACGCTCAACCCCTACCGCCACAAGCGTGATTTCGCCGCTGAGCGCGGCCGCCAGGGCGAGGGCTGCATGCGCCACGGCCGGGATGGCCTCGACATCACCCTGGAGGTGCCCCTCGGCACTGTGGTGAAGGACGGCGAGACCGGCGAGGTGCTGGCGGAGCTGCTGGCGGATGGCGAATCCGTCTGCGTGGCCCGGGGCGGCCGCGGCGGCCTGGGCAACACGAACTTCAAGAGCTCCACCAACCGCACCCCGCGCCACCACCAGCCCGGTGAGGATGGCGAGGAGCGCAACCTCGACCTGGAGCTGAAGCTCATCGCGGACGTGGGCCTGGTGGGCTTCCCCAACGCCGGCAAGAGCACCCTGGTGAGCCGCCTCAGCGCGGCCCGGCCCAAGATCGCGGACTACCCCTTCACCACCCTGGAGCCCCAGCTCGGCGTGGTGAGCCTGGACCGCTTTGGTGGCGACCTGCTCGACAGCTGGGTCATCGCCGACATCCCCGGCCTCATCGAAGGCGCCGCCGGCGGCGCAGGCCTGGGCATCCAGTTCCTCCGCCACGTGGAGCGCACCCGCATGCTGCTGCACCTGGTGGATCTCTCCGATCCCATCACCGAGCCCGCCGAGGCCATCCGCATCATCGAGGGCGAGGTGCTGGCCTTCAGCCCCGTCCTGGCGGCCAAGCCCCGCTGGCTGGTGGGCACCAAGCTCGATGCCCTCCAGGACGAGGATCGCCGCGCCGCCTTCGAAGCCATCTGCACCGACCGGGGGCAGAAGCCCGTCTTCATCTCGGGCGTCACCGGCGAGGGTCTCCGCGAGCTGGCCTTCGCGGTGGACGATGCCCTGAAGATCCTGGCCGGCCAGAAGGAAGCGGTCCCCAAGGACGAGGGTTGGTAGTGCGCGTCGGCCTGCTCGGGGGGGCTTTCAACCCTCCGCATGAGGGGCACCTGCGCCTGGCGCGCCTGGCGCTGGAGCACCTGGGTCTGGACGAGCTCCGCTTCGTGCCCACAGCCCTCAGTCCCCACAAGCCCGACCCCGGCGGCCCGGGGGCGGAGACCCGCCTGCACCTGCTGACCGAGGCCCTGCGCGCCTTCGACCCCCGCTGCCGGGTGGAGCGGGTGGAGCTGGAGCGGGGCGGCACCAGCTACACCGTGGACACCCTGGAGGCGCTGGCTTCCCGGGAGCCCGGCGCGGGCTGGATCCTCGTCATGGGCAGTGACCAGCTGGCGGACTTCGCCGCCTGGCGCCGCCCGGAGCGGATCGTCCGGCTGGCCTCCCTGGCCGTGGGCCGGCGCCCCGGCGCGGAGGCCGGACTGCCCGCGGTCCCGGGCCTGCGGCCCGCCACCACCTGGTCCGGCGGACCCGGCGAGCTGGTCTGGCTGCCCTCGACCGACACGGACCTCGCCTCCACGGACCTTCGCCGGCGTCTGGCGGCGGATCCTGCCCAGGATCCCGGGGGCCTTCCAGCCCAAGTTCTGGCTGCCATCCGCGCCGAAAACCTGTATCGTTAGCCTGCTCTGGAGCCCGCATGACCCTTGATTCCCGGCTCGCGACCGTCGTCGACGCCGCCCGGTCCAAGAAAGCCTTCCGCATCCGACTCGTGGACGTGAAGGACATCGCCAGCTTCACCGATGTGTTCGCCTTCATGAGCGGGGGCAGCGATCGCCAGAACCGCGCCATCGCGGAGGCCATCGAGGATGCACTCAAGCTGGCCGACGAGCGCCCCATCTCCCGCGAGGGCGAAGCCAACGGCAACTGGGTGCTGCTCGACTACGGCAACCTCGTGGTCCACGTCATGGACGAGGAGACCCGCCGGCACTACAACCTTGAGGGGCTCTGGAGCGCCGGCCACGAGCTGGAGCTGCCCGCCGAGACCCACCCCGCATCCGATGCCCGTCCGTAGGAGATGACCTCCATGCCGACCGACCAGACCAACGCCTTTGAAGCCATGCAGGCCCGCCTGCGGGTCGCCTCCCAGCTCTACGGTCTGGACGACGCGCTCTTCAAGGTGTTCATGGCCCCCAGCCGCTCCATGATCGTGAGCCTGCCGGTGCTCATGGACAGCGGCCACTGGGAGGTCTTCACCGGCTACCGGGTGCAGCACAACATCGCCCGCGGGCCCGCCAAGGGCGGCATCCGCTACGACATGAACGTGACCCTGGACGAGGTGAAGGCCCTCGCGGCCTGGATGACCTGGAAGTGCGCCGTGGTGGACGTGCCCTTCGGCGGCGGCAAGGGCGGCATCGTGTGCGATCCCGCCAAGCTGAGCCTGGGCGAGAAGGAGCGGCTCACCCGCCGCTACATCGCCGAGATCATGGACATCATCGGCCCCGACCGCGACGTGCCGGCCCCCGACATGGGCACGGACGCCCAGACCATGGCCTGGGTGCTGGACACCTACTCCATGCACGTCCGCCAGACCGAGAACGCCGTGGTGACCGGGAAGCCCCTGGGCCTGGGCGGCAGCCTGGGCCGCACCGAGGCCACGGGCCGCGGCATTCTCATCACCGCCCGCGAGGCCATGCAGCGCCTGGGTAAGCCCCTGGCCGGCGCCACCGTGGCCGTGCAGGGCTTCGGCAATGTGGGCAGCCAGGCGGCGCGGCTCCTGCATGAGGCCGGGGCCCGCATCGTGGCCATCGGCGACATCCAGGGCGCCGTCAAGAACGACCGGGGCCTGGACATCCACGCCCTGCTCAAGCACGTGGCCGAGGCCCGCACCGTCGTCGGTTTCCGGGGCGCCGAGCCCATGGATCCCACCGCGCTGCTCACCCATCCGGTGGACATCCTGGTGCCCGCGGCCTCGGAGAACCAGATCACGGAAGCCAACGCGGCCCAGGTCCGCGCCAAGGTCATCGTGGAGGGCGCCAACGGCCCCACCACGCCCGAGGCCGATCCCATCCTGCTGGAGCACGGCGTCCTCGTGGTGCCGGACATCCTGGCCAACGTGGGCGGCGTGACCGTCAGCTACTTCGAGTGGGTGCAGAACCGCCAGGGCTTCTACTGGCGGGAGCGCGAGGTCAACGAGCGCCTGGTGGACTACATGACCCATGCCTTCCAGGCCACCTTCGCCACCACAGACAAGTACAAGACCAACCCCCGCATCGGCGCCTACATCCTGGCCCTGGACCGCGTGGCCCAGGCCATGAAGTACCGCGGGTTCTACGCTTGATCCGGAGCTACATCCAGGTTTCCAGGAAGGCCTGGCACTACAGCACCCAGGCCTACGAGTCCCACCCTGGAGAACGGAAGAAGGTCAAACGGCATCTCCGCTGGGCCGCCTTGGCTGTCCTCCGGGAGGCCTCTGTCCACGGCTGGTTCTCTTTTCTCGATGATCCTGTTTTCCGGCCTTTCGTGGTGGCCAACCCAAGGCTGGCCTTCCGCCCGATGGGGACCTACATGTCCCGCCGATGGGGCTGGTCCAGGCGTTTCAAGGTGATCCGCGACACCTACATCTTCGCAAATGCGAAGGGTGGGGTGTTCCAGGGATCCCTGCTCCGGGAAGAAGGCCTCCTGCTGGCTCGGATCCCCCTGGACAAGATTGGAACCATGAACCTGCGGATGCGGGCCGACGCCCAGTTCCGCAAGGAAGGGGAGATCGGGGTTTTTCTGGAGATCGACGACATCCCAGGCGCCATCAGTTCGTTCGCCTACTCCCTCGAGCGCCACCCCTCCGGCTGGTCCTGCTATGTCGGCGCCCTCCAGGGGCGGAAGGGTGGCGATGAGGAGACCATCAAGGTGGCGACCAAGGCCATGCATGGCCTCCGGCCCAAGGCCCTGATGGTCTTCGTGGCCCAGGAGATCACCCGATCGCTGCGCGTATCCAGCCTGCTGGGCATTGGAAACGACATCCATGTGGCCCGCGGAAGGGTTCTCGGGCCGGCCAAGAAGATCCTCTTCGACTACGACGAGCTCTGGCTGGAGGCAGGTGGCGCGCGCCAGCCGGATGGTTGGTACCAACTGCCCCTGAAGTCGCCCCGGCGGTCCGGCGAGGAGATCAAGCCCAACAAGCGGTCGATGTATGCCAAGCGATACCTCTTGATGGACGCACTTTCGCGGCAGATTCGGACCGTGCTCACGGCCTCGTGATCAGCTGGGGGCCAAGGGCCTTGATTCCCAGTGGCCGCGGATCAGAGGCATGATGGATAGGTGAAACCTATCCATCGCTGCCCACCCTTGCTCCTGCCCTGGCTGCTCCTCGCCGGTGGCGGCGGCATGCTGTCTGCCCAAAGCCCCATCGGCACCCTGATCTCCGAGCAGTCCCGCACCAACTTCACCGTCCAGGGCGCCGGGGCCCGCGCCATGGGACTTGGGGGGGCATTCATCGCGGTGGCGGATGATGCCACCGCCGTCTCCTTCAACCCCGCAGGACTGGCGCAGCTCCTCCACCCAGAAGTCAGTTTCGTGGCCACCGGAACCCAACATTCAGTGGGCTATGAAGACTTCGAAACATCCAATCGGGGCCGCGTCCTGGCCGTGAGCGATGCCCTCGTCAGCTCCACTCGCTTCGACCCCCTATTCATCTCTGCGACCGCTCCCCTGCAGGTGGGGGGCCGGAACCTGGTGCTCCAGCTATCCGTCCAACGCGCCTTCGCCCTCACCGACCACACTCAGCGCAACCTGACGGAATCCCCGGTCGCCAGCACCCCCGGGCTTCCCACCCGAGTCACTCAGGACGTCAGTCAGACCGGGCAGATCGACCTCTACTCTCTGGCCGCGGCCTACGAGGTCTCACAGCGGATCCTGCTGGGCCTCTCCTACAATCAGTGGCGCGGGCGCTGGGATCTGGCTTCGACGAGCCTCAGCACCACGGGCACGACGAATACCGCGGTGGCCTTCCGCCAGGCCAATGCGATGGATGGCGGCAACTTCAACCTCGGCCTCATCTGGCGCTGGCCCACCTGGAGCTTCGGACTCGTCCACCGCACGGGATTCCACGCCGATTACACCTTCGCCACGCAGCTCTCCACCTACCCCGGCCAGGGCGGGTTCACCGGCGCACCGATGACCACAGGGCTCCATTGGCCCTCGGGGACCGGGGCCGGCTTCGCCTACCGCCCCTCGGACCGGTGGCTGATCACGGCGGATCTGTCCCAAACGCTCTGGTCCACCACCCGGTACATGTCCTCCTCCTCGCGGCTCAACGGCCAGAGCTTCTTCGATTTCGACAAGGGGGACCGGACCCCCAACGCCACCGATGCCCACCTGGGCCTCGAGTATCTGAAGATCACCCCGAGCGGATCGGTGATCCCACTCCGGGCGGGACTGAGCCGCGAACCGCAGCCCGTGGTCGATGCGGTCACAGGCATCCAACGCGTGATGTACCGCGCCTCCGTGGGCAGCGGTCTCAAGCGGGGGCCCGTGGGGGTGGATGTCGCCTACCGGTACGGATGGTCCAGCCGACGCGCCTCCCAGTCGCTGGACGTGGACCAGATCCTGAATCGGACGGGGTCTCCATCCGTGGGGGCCGAACACATCCGGGAGCACCGGCTGGACGTCTCCACCATCCTCCAGTTCGACCGCCGGCCTCTGGAGCGGGCGTTGCGCTACCTCTTCGTGGGAGATTGACCTTGGCTTTCCGGATTCGCGCCGCCCTGGGACTGGGGATGGCCCCCCTGCTGATGGCCCAGGCCCAGCCGACGTTCTACGCGGCCTACCAGGACGGCCTCGACGCTGAGCACCAGGGTCAGTGGAAGGCCGCCGCCACGGCCTATCGCCGGGCCATCGAACTCAGGCCCGCCTCGGCCGCGCGAGTGGTCATCTACGGCAACAACCTGCTCACCAACTATTCACCCCATACCCACCTGGCGCGGTGCCTCCTGGAGTCCGGCGATGTGAATGGGGCCCAGGCCGCCCTCGGAAAGGCGGCCCATTTCGATGAACCGAAAGCGGAGCGGGATGCCCTCCACCACGCCATCAGCCAGCGAATCCAGGCTGCGCCTCTCCCCAATGAGCCGGCATCCCGGATCACGCCTGCGGAGGCCGCTCCTCTGGCACATTCTCCTTCCCATCCACCTCCCCCACCACCGGCCACGGAACCCGCGCCTCCACCCGTCCCGCTGCAACCCGCTCCCGGAATTCGGGCCGCCACTAGCGCGGTACCGCCCTCTCCCGCCCGGCCAAAGGCCGCAAGCCCCGCCCCTGTAGAGGCACCCATCTCAACGCCAGCGCCTGCCCAGCCGCTCGCGGCTCAGGGAGAACCCACCCGCAACTGGAGGATGGTATGGCCCATCGGGGCCCTCCTGTCCCTGGCAGGGGCGCTCCTGATCCGGCGATGGCGGCGGCGCCCCCTCGAAGAATCCTCCTTCAAGGATCCCCAGCAACTCGGACCCTACCGCATCGAGCGCCTCCTGGGTCGGGGTGGGTTCGCCAGCACCTACCTGGCCCACCACATCACCACCAAGACACCCGTGGCCCTCAAGCTGCTGCATCCCTACCGCCACGATGATCCCGAGTTCCTGCGCCGCTTCCGGCAAGAGGCGAAACTGGGCACCATGCTGGATCATCCCAACCTGGTGCGGATGCTGGATCCCGGACCTGAGACCGGCCCCCCCTGGCTGGCGATGGAATATGTCTCCGGCCGGCGGCTCGATCAGGTGCTCCGGGAAGGTGGCCCCCCCTCCCTGCCGGCATTCCTCCGCATCGCGCTTCAGATCGCCGGGGCCATGGCCCACGCGCACAGCCTCGGCATCGTCCACCGCGACCTGAAACCCGGCAACGTGATCTTCGATGGCGACCAGGCCAAGGTGATGGATTTCGGGATCTCGCGCATCGTGGATTCCAACACCCTGACCACCACCTACGCCTTTCTGGGCACACCGAGGTACGCTGCGCCCGAGGCCCAGCGCAAGGCCCAGGTGGGACCTGCAGCGGACCGTTATGCCTTCGGGATCATCCTCTTCGAGATGCTGGCGGGGCATCCACCCTTCGATGGGGAAACCCCCTTCGAGATCCTCGACCAGCACCAGCGGACCCCCCTGCCGGATCTGTCAGCCCTCCGCCCCGATGTCCCCCCGGAGCTCGTGGACCTGATCGAGCGGCTCTGCCGGAAAGACCCCGACCAGCGACCCGGGGACGAAGAAGTGATCCGAACCCTCGAACAGTTTCTGCTGGAATCTCCGCCTGCCAAAGAGCCCTAGGATCCGCTCAGGCCCCCACCCGGCCCTCAGCCTCCAGCCGTCCCAGCAGCCGCAGCAGGCCGTCCAGGATGGTGAGGGGGTGGGGCGGGCAGCCGGGGATGAAGAGGTCCACCGGCAGCACGCTGGCGACGCCCCCGAGCTGCTCCTCCTGGCGGAAGTAGGGGCCTCCCGCAATGGCGCAGGCGCCCACGGCGATGACCATCTTGGGGTGGGGGACGGCGTCGTAGGTCTTGCGGACCGCCAGCTCCATGTTCCGCGTGACGGGACCGCAGATGAGCAGGCCATCGGCGTGGCGCGGCGAGGCCACGTACTGGATGCCGAAGCGCCCCAGGTCCCAGCCGAGGGTGCCCAGCACGTTCACGTCCACCTCGCAGCCGTTGCAGCCGCCCGCGCTCACCACCCGGAGCTTGAGCGACCGGCCGAAGAGCCGCTTCATCTCGCCGTCCAGGACCGCGGCCAGGCGGTACTCATCCGCAGAATCCAGGTTCAGATCCTCCCGTGTCCGGGTGGCGAGGCGGTGTTCCTGCGTGTATTCGATGGCGCCCTCGGGGCAGGCCTCCGCGCAATCAGGGCAGAAGAGGCAGCGGCCGAGATCGATGCGCGGGCCGGCGGCTCCGAAGGTGATGGCCTCCGTGGCACAGGCGTCCGCGCAGACCCGGCAGCCTTCGGGGCAGCGCTCCGGGTGGATCTCCGGCCGCCCCCGGAACCGCTCGGGCAGCGCGGGCAGCGCCTTCGGGTAGGGCAAGGTGCGGTAGCCCTGGCGCCAGCGGGAGAGCAGGATGTGGATCATAGGTCGTGCCCGCAGTAGGAGAGGTTGAAGCTCTTGTTGCACAGGGGGAAGTCGGAGACCTGCTCCCCGCGCAGGGCCAGGGCCAGCCCGAACCAGTTGTGGAAGGAGGGGTCCACGATCTTGTAGCGGGCGAAGCGGCCCTGGGCGTCCGTCCAGGCCAAGTGGAGTACCTCGCCCCGCCAGCCCTCCGTGAGCGACACGCACAGGTGTTCCGGCGCCAGGGGGGGCAGGGGCGCGGCCTTGGGCGCGGCTTCGCTCTCCGCCAGGGAGGCCAATGCCGTGGAGAGGAAGCGCGTGCTCTCGCCCACCTCCACCCAGCGCACCCAGGCCCGGGAGTGCACGTTGCCGCTCTCGGCCTGGGCCACGGGAATGGGACGGGTTCCGTACGGCCCAAAGGGGTGATCGTGGCGAACGTCCCGGCCCAGGCCGGAGGCCCGCGCCGGCACGCCCACCAGGCCGATCTCGCGGGCCCGGTCGGGATCCACGCGCCCCGCCGCCTCGAAGCGGATCATCACGGAGGCGGCACCCCACAACAACTCCACCGCATCCTTCGTGTCCGCCCAGGCGTGCTCCAGGCGCGGCCGCATCCGGGCGGCCAGGGCAGGTTCCAGCTCCTGCCGCAGGCCGCCGGGGCGCAGCCAGTCTCGGCCCAGGCGGCTGCCGCAGCCTTCGGCGCTCAGGTTCAGCCAGTCGCCGCGGATGCGCCCGCAGAACGAGGCTGTGGGCAGGAAGCCCACATCGCCCGACAGCGCGCCGAGGTCCCCCACATGGTTGGCGACGCGCTCCAGCTCCAGGGCCACGCCCCGCACCAGGTCCACGCGGGCCGGCACCTGGACGTCCGCCAGGCCCTCCAGCAGGCGGCAGTAGGCCCAGGCGTGGGCGATGCTGCTGTCCCCGCAGGCCGTCTCGGCCTGCTTCAGGCTGAGGGGATGCGGGCCGCCGAGCAGGGCCTTCTCCACGCCGCGGTGCTGGTAGCCCAGGGCGATCTCCAGGTGGAAGACGCGCTCGCCGTGGCACTGGAAGCGGAAGTGCCCGGGCTCGATGACGCCCGCATGGACGGGCCCCACGGCCACCTCATGGACCTCCTCGCCCTCCACGCGGAAGAAGTCCATCACCCCGGGGACCAGCGCTCCGTCGCGCTGCCAGGGATCGGACGCGCCGTTCCAGGGGAGGTGGAACCGCACCGGCTTGAGCCAGGGATGGCCCTCGGGGACGATGCCGGTCTGCTCGGCGATCTCGCGCTCGAAGAGGTGGGCCTGGGGGCAGTCCGGCGTGAGGGCGGGGTAGCGGGGCGCGTCCAGCTTCGTGCTCAGGACACGGAGGGCCTGCCCCGCATCCTCGGCCAGCACCGCGACGAGGCGCAGGTCGAAGTCCGCGCACAGGCAGGCGAGGCGGTCCCCTTCATGAATGCGCCGCAGGATGGCCTCGCGGAACTCGCGGATGGGCAGCTCCGGCACCTCCCGCAGGGGCAGGCGCTGGCCGTTGCGGAGGAGCGGCAGCTCGGCGCTCATGGCTGCACCCCCAGGCGGGCGGAAGGGAGGGTCTCGGCCGGGGCGGGGGCCCGGTCGACGGTGGTGGCGGCGTGCTCGAGCATGGCCTGGAGCGGCCGGGGCATCCAGACGCCCAGGATCAGGGCCAGGCCGAGCGCCACGATGAGGGGCGCCGTGGTGGCCGGCGCGTCCTTGTAGGGCGTGCGGACCCGCTGGGCGCTGGGCGTGCCGAAGACCACCTTCACCACGGTCTCGCTCATGGCCAGGAAGATGCCGCCCAGCAGGATGAGGAAGGCCGATCCGCCCAGGAGGTGGCCCGTACCGAGGGCCCCGGCGGCGATGTTGAACTCGCTGAGGAAGGGCGCGAAGGGCGGCATGCCCGTGATGGCCAGGAAGGCCAGGAGGAAGAGCCAGCCGGACACCGGCGTGCGGCGGAGGGCGCCGGTGACGAAGGGCAGCTGCTTGCTGGCGTAGCTGCGGTGGATGTTGCCCGCCGACAGGAAGAGCACGCTCTTCACCAGGGCGTTGGCCGCCAGGTGGAAGAGGGCGAACTTCGCCGCCAGTCCGCCGATGCCGATGCCGAAGACGAGGATGCCCATGTGCTCGACGCTGGAGTAGGCGAGCAGCCGCTTGATGTCCGTCTGCCGGATCATGAACACCAGGGCCCAGGCCATGGAGAGCATGCCGAAGGCCACCAGCAGCTCCCGGGCGAAGGCCCCCTCGCCCGCCGCCCCCACCACCGCGTAGATCCGCAGCAGGGCGAGGAAGGCACAGCTGGTGACGCCGCCCGCCAGCAGGGCGCCCACGATCCCCGGCGTCTCACCGTAGGCATCGGGCTTCCAGGTGTGGAGGGGCGCCAGGCCCATCTTGGTGCCGTAGCCCACGAGGGTCAGCACGAAGCCCGCCCGCAGCCAGGGCCGCGACAGGCGCGAGGCGTTCTCCATGAGCCGCGTGTACTGCAGCGGCTCATCCAGCCCGCCCATGTGGGCCGCGTAGGCGATGAAGAGCGTGCCCAGCAGGGCCAGGGCGATGCCCACGGAGCCGATGACCAGGTACTTCCAGGTGGCCTCCAGCGAACGCCGGTTGTGGTTGAAGTAGATGAGGGGCGCCGAGACCAGGGTGGTGGTCTCCATGGCCACCCAGGCGATGCCGGGGTGGCGGGCCTGCGCCAGCAGCGAGGCCAGGCCCAGGAAGCCCAGGAGGCAGGTGGAGAGCACCCGGTGGTCGCGCTCGGGGCGCAGGGCCAGGTAGGCCGGGGCGTAGAAGGCGCAGATGCAGAAGAGGACGCTGATCACCAGCAGCACCCAGCCGCCCAGGGCGTCGAGCCCGAACCAGGCCGTGGCCGGCAGGGCCCGCCAGCCGGCGAGCGCCACGAGCAGGATCCCGAGGTGGAGGACGCCCACGGCGGGCAGGATCCAGGCGCGGAGGGTGGGGGAGGAGACCGCGAAGGCCAGGACCGCGGCCAGGAGGGGGACGAGGATGAGCAGCCAGGCCATGGGTCAGTCCTTCAGCTCGGCCAGGTGCCGGGTATCGGTGGAATCGAAGGCCACGCGGATGTGGTTGATGACGATGCCCATCACGAAGATGCCCACGAAGAGGTCCAGCAGGATCCCCGCCTCCACCAGGGCCGGCATGTCCTCCACCAGCAGCAGGCCGAAGAGGTAGATGCCGTTCTCCAGCACCAGGTAGCCCACCACCTGGGTGAGGGCCTTGCGGCGGGACACCAGCAGCAGGAAGCCCGTGAACAGCGTGGCCAGCGAGGCGGGCACCAGCAGGGTGTACTCCGTGCCCGCCTTGAGCGGCAGGTTGTGGGCCAGCACCAGGCTGAGACCGGTACCCAACGCGCAGAGCATGAGCGACACGGTGTAGCCGATGTAGGGATCCACCTCGCGCTGGATGTGCACCTGCTTCAGGGCGCGGCGGAACAGGAAGGGGATGAGCCAGCCCTTCACGGTGACGGCGGCGATGGCCAGCAGGACGATGTGGAAGTGCCGGCCCAGGCCCATGGCCAGGGGCATCAGGCCCAGCAGCACGCCCTGGAGCACGGCGAACTGGATGGCCTTGGCCACGCGGCTGGTGGCCACGAGGCTGAAGTTGGACAGCATGGTGAGGGCGATGAGCAGGTCAGGCAGCATGGCTACACCAGCATCAGGAGGAAGGCGAAGCCCGTGGCCAGCACCCCGGCCACCAGGAACTGCGGGACCTTCGTCATGCGGAACCGCGCCATGGAGCTCTCCACCAGGCCCACCCCCACCGCGAGGCCGCCGAGGGCGAGGTAGAAGACCAGCCAGTTCTGCCAGGCCTGCGCCGCCCGCGGCAGGGCCGGGGTCAGGATCAGCGCCCCCAGCACCAGGAGCTTGAGGCTGGCGCCGTAGAGCACCAGGGCGAAGGGCCGGCCCGAGTGGTCGAGCACCATCACCTCGTGGATCATGGTGAGCTCCAGGTGGGTGTTCGGGTCATCCACGGGGATGCGCGAGTTCTCCGCCAGGTAGACGATGACCCAGCCCGCCAGGATGAGGATCAGCGGCCCCGTGAACCGGGTCGCGAGGCTGCCGGGGAAGACCAGCATGGTCCCCAGGGAGAGGCTGGAGGTGGCCTTGGCCAGGGCCGCGAAGCCCAGGAAAAGCGCGGGTTCCGCCAGGGCCGAGAAGGTGGCTTCCCGCGCCGCGCCCATGCCCTCGAAGCTGGAGCCCGTGTCCAGGGCCGAGAGGATCGTGAGGAAGCGCGCCAGCCCGAAGAGGTAGGCGAAGAGGATGACATCGCCTTCGAAGGAGACCGGCGCCGGGGTGTGGCCGAAGGGCACCAGGCAGGAGGCCGCCAGGCCCGCGGCCACGCCGCCCACGGGACCGGCGAGGAACACCCACGAGGTGGTGCGGCTGAAGACGGCCCGCTTGCGGGCGAGCTTGGCCAGGTCGTAGTAGAGCTGGAGCACCGGCGGCCCCTGTCGTCCCGCCATCAGGGCCTTGGTCTTGGCGATGAGGCCCGGCAGCAGGGGCGGCAGCAGCAGGACCGTCAGCCCGTGCAGCAGGGTTTGAAGGATCGTCGGGAGCAGGGATCGAACCATCTCAGGCCACCATCCAGACCAGGAGCACCAGCAGGGTGAGCAGGACATACAGCAGGTAGACGGGCAGCGCCCCGCCCTGGGCCACGCGGAGCAGGGCGGCGCCCTTGACGGTGAGCCGCAGGGAAGGCGTCGCGGCCCGGTCGAGGACCGGATCGGGCACCTGGCTCTCGTACCTCGAAGGGCGCGGGAACCAGCCCGACACCTTGGGCCGATGCACCACGGGCCAGAGGGCCCAGCGGAGCCCCCGCACCAGGCCGTCCGCGAAGGACGAGGCCGTGTACTCCATGCGCGCATCCGGGGCGGCATAGCCGCAGTCCCAGGTGGGCAGGTCGCCGGCCTGGGGAACGGGCCGAAGCCAGCGCCAGAGCAGGAGCGCCAGAAGCCCCAGGGCCAGGGCCACGCCCGAGATCGCACCCAGCCCGCCCAGGGAGGACAGACCGGCGCCGGCCGCGGGGCCGAGGGCATCCGCCACGCGGCCCAGGGCGGGCATCAGGAGCAGGGGGGCCACGCCGATCGCCAGGCAGGCCAGGGCCAGCACCCCCATGGGCAGGAGCATCACGCGGGGCGCCTCATGGGCGTGGGCCCCTGCGCCCGTCCTCGGCAGCCCCAGGAAGACGGCCGCGAACGCCTTGGCGAAGCAGGCCAGGGCCAGGGCCCCGATGAGGGCCAGGGACAGGAGGATCACCACGGGCCAGGCCTGCCGTCCGAGGCCCAGTCCCCGGAAGGCCCCCAGGTAGATCAGCCACTCGCTCACGAAGCCGTTGAGAGGCGGCAGGCCGCAGATGGCCCAGGAACCGACGAGGAAGGCCCCGGAGGTCCAGGGCATGCGCTGGCCCAGCCCGCCCAGGCGCTCCAGGTCCCGGGTGCCCGTGGCGTGCAGCACGGCGCCCGCCGACAGGAACAGCAGGCCCTTGAAGAGGCTGTGGTTCAGCACGTGGAGCAGGGCCCCGGCGTAGCCCAGGGTCTGCATCACCGGGTTCCCCAGGCTCTTGCCCAGGGTGCCGAGCCCCAGCCCCAGCAGGATGATCCCGATGTTCTCGATGGAGTGGTAGGCGAGCAGGCGCTTCAGGTCGTGCTGGCCCAGGGCGAAGGCCACGCCGAGGAGGCCGGACAGGGCGCCCAGCGCCACCAGCACGCCGCCCCACCAGAGCGGTGGATCCGGCACCCAGGAGAGGAAGCGGACCAGCCCCAGGATGCCCATCTTGAGCAGCACGCCGGACATCAGCGCCGAGACGTGGCTGGGGGCGGCGGCGTGGGCCGGGGGCAGCCAGAAGTGCAGCGGGAGCACCCCCGCCTTGAAGCCGAAGCCCAGCAGGAAGAGCGCGAAGAGGGCCGTCCCGGCGCCGGTGGCAGCCAGGCCCACCGGCAGCGCGGCGAAGCCGGACTGGCCCGTGGTCCTGGCCAGCAGGGCGAAGGCCCCGAACAGGAACAGGGTGCCCGTGTGGGTGGCCACCAGGTAGATCCAGCCGGCGCGCCGGGTCTCGGCTTCGCGGTCCTCGGCCATCACCAGCAGGAAGGCGGCGATGGCCATGCCCTCCCAGGCCAGCAGGAAGACCAGGATGTGCGAGGCCGCCACCAGCAGCACCAGGCAGGCCACCAGCAGCCCGTAGACCAGGCGCAGGGCCGGCGTGTTGCCCCGGCGCCCCTCCCAGTAGCCCAGGCCGTAGAGCGCCCCGCAGAAGGCCAGCACCAGGACGGGAATGGCGAAGAAGGCCGCGACCGGGTCGACCACCAGGAGGCCGGGCGTTCCCAGCGAGGCCGTGCGGAGGGCGAACGAGCCGCCCGGACCACCCGAGAGCACCGCCAGCGAGGCCCCCAGACCCAGCACGCCGGCCAGCCCCAGCAGCCCGACCGCCACCTCTCCGCCCCTCCGCCGCATCCACAGCCCCGGTACACCGGAAGCCGCCGCGGCCAGGAGGGCGAGCAGGTAGAGCTTCATCCCAGCAACCTCTCCCTCAGCAGCATCCAGAGGAAGACGCCCAGGAGGGTCAGCAGCACATAGAGGAGGTAGACCGGCAGGTGGCCCGGCTGGAGGCGGCGGAACCGGAGCAGCCGTTCCGCCGCCCGGGCCACCCGCGGCTCCAGGAGCACTTCGCCGAAGGGCTCCCGGAAAGCCTGCCGGAAGGAGGCTCCGCCCGGGAACAGCCCCCGGAGGTGCGGCAGCCGCGCCCGCAGGCCCGGCTGGACCGGCGCCCAGGCATCCGCGAAGGAGCTGCCGGTGTACTGGGCCCGGGGCACGGGGGCCGCGTAGCCGCAGCCCCAGGTGGGGAGGTCCTGCGGCGCGGCCTCCGGCGCGTCGGCCGGCCGGCGCAGCCAGACGAGGCCCGCCGCGACGAGCAGCAGGAGGGCGAGCTCCAGGCCCGCAAGCAGCCGCAGGTCCCCGTGAAGCCCCGCGGCGAGCAGAGCCGGGGTCCCCGGCGCCAGGGCGGAGACCGCGCGGTCCAGGAGGGGCAGGAGCAGGAAGGCGCCCAGGCCCACCACCAGGCAGAGGCCCGCCAGGACGGCCATGGGCAGGAGCATGGAGCTTGCGGGGTCATGGGCGTGCTCCGCGGCCCTGCTCCGGGGCGACCCCAGGAACAGCGTGCCGAAGAACCGGGCGAAGGCCACCGCCGCCAGGCCCCCCGCCAGGGCCAGGGCCACCAGGCCCAGGGCCGCGGACCAGGGGTACCCCCGGCCAAGCGAGAGGAAGAGGCCCCGGTAGAGGAACCACTCGCTGAGGAAGGCGTTGAAGGGCGGCAGGGCCGTCACCGCCAGCACCGCCGGGAAGAGGGCCAGGGCCGTGCGGGGCATCTTCCGGCCCAACCCCCCCAGCGCCTCCATGTCCCGGGTGCCCGTGGCGTGCAGGATGGCCCCAGCCCCGTAGAACAGGAGGCTCTTGAAGAGCGAGTGGTTCCAGACATGGAAGAGGGCCCCGCCGAAGCCCAGGGCCGTCAGCCAGGGATCGTGGGCGGCCCGACCCGTCCAGCCCAGCCCCACGCCCATGAGGATGATCCCCAGGTTCTCGATGCTCGAGTAGGCCAGGAGCCGCTTGTAGTCCCGCTGGGCCAGCGCGTTCCCCACGCCATAGAGGGCCGTGAGCGCCCCCAGGGCCAGGAGGGTGCCGCCCACCCCCCGGGGGATTCCCGGCAGCAGGCTCGACACGCGGAGGAGGCCGTAGATGCCCGTCTTGAGCATCACCGCCGACAGGATGGCCGAGACGTGGCTGGGGGCGCTGGCGTGGGCCGAAGGCAGCCAGAAGTGCAGGGGCAGCACGCCCGCCTTGAAGCCGAAGCCCGCCAGGGCCAGGAGGAGGATGCCGCCCTCGAACCAGGGCGAGGTGGCGGCCGGAAGGGGCACCCAGAGGAGCCCCCCCATCCGCTGGGCCATGAGGATGACCATGGCCGTGAGGAGGAGGGTGCCCGTGTGGGTGCAGGCCAGGTAGACCCAGCTGGCGCGCCGGACCTCCGGCTTCTCGTGCTCGGTGCCCACCAGGAAGAAGGCCGACACGGCCATCAGCTCCCAGGCCACCAGGAACACCAGCCCGTGCCGGGCCAGGAAGAGCAGCGTCATGGCCGCCACGAGCAGGCCGTAGAAGAAGCGGAGGGAGCGCCCCGAGCCCCAGGCCAGCTGGGCCGGCCAGTAGCGCTGCCCGTAGATCAGGCCGAGCCCCCCGACCAGGTGGAGGGGGAGCAGGAAGGCCGCGGACAGCGCATCCAGCTCCAGGCGGGCCGGGAAGCCCCACGCCCGGAAGAACAGGCCCGAGGGGGCTCCCCCGAGCAGGAGGTGGAGCGAGGCGCCCAGGGCCAGGAGGCTGCCCAGGAGGCCGAGGCCCGTGGCCAGGCGCTCCGGCGGCCGCGAGGAGGCGGACAGCAGGGCCCCTGCGAACCAGCATCCGGAGGACGCGAGGACCAAGGCCACATCCAGCATCTGCACGCTCCGGGTTCAGGAAACGAGCCCGGCGGATCAGGTATTGGGGGGCCCCCAGGAAAGAGGACACGTCATCAGATGGGCCGAGGTCGGTTGGGCCCATGCTACTCCCAACCCGGGCGTGTCTTCAAAGCAGATGCAAAGCACGTGATGATCGGCCGCCGACAGAGCGAGGCCCGGAAGCGCCTGGTTCCAGGGCTTCCGGGCCTCGAGGCAGAGCGTGGGACTCAGAGCCCCAGGTTCACGGTCGCGGTCACGCCCAGGGTTACGGTGGCCGGCTGGACGGTGGAGGTGGTCGTGGTGGTGGTGCCATCCAGGTTCAAGGTGGTCCGCACGGCCTGGACACTGTAGGTGCCGATCGGGACCGTCGGGAACGTGTAGGTCTCCGTGGAGGTGCCCACAGTGGCCATGTTCGTCTGGACGATGAAGGTGTGGCTGCCAGAGGAGGTGGTCAGGGACTGGAGCAGGTTGACCTGATCGCTCTGGCTGCTGGTGGCCACCGGTGTGAGGCCGCCGCCCACGCCCCCGAGCGAGGCATTCGCGGTGAACGCCGCGCTGTAGGTGAACACCGGGGTGGTGGCGCTGAGGGCGAAGGCGTCGCTGGCCTTGGCGTCATAGGCCTTGAGGGTCGTCGCCGAGCCGGTGGCGGGCTGGCTCACCACGTAGTAGGTCGAACCCACCGGGAGCAGGTCCAGGGTGTAGGCGCCAGTGGCGTCCGTCACCGTGTGGCGGGCTATCCGCGCGTTCCCGGAACCATCCAGGGTCTCCGCATAGACCGTGGCTCCCGCAATACCCGCGGAGGTCGCGGCATCTGTCAGCGTCCCGTGGATGGAGCCCGTGACGAGCTTGTCGAAGGCCCAGATCGTGGGTCGCAGGATGTACTGGCCCGACATCCCCGCCTGCACCACCTGGATGGAGTGGGCTGCGTCGAAGTCGATCCACACATCCTTCGTGGTGCCCGCGGCCACATCGAAGTTCACGATCAGCTTGATGCCGCTCTGCATGCCCGAGGGCACCTTCAGCGGCTCGACGGTGCCGTCCGCCAGCTTCACCGTGTTGCCGGAGCCGAGGACCAGCCGCATCTGCCCGTAGTGGCCCGCCGGCAGGGTGGCTCCTGCCGCGAGAGTCTCGTCCACACCGCCCACCAGGTTCAGCAGGTTGATGGTCTTGTTGGGGGTGCCGAGGGTGATCCAGCCGCTGCCGCTGGCGATCTCCACGGACTGGATGTTGACGTTGATCTCCTGGTAGCCGGAAATGGGGCCATCCACCAGGTGCACGTTCATGGTTCCGCTGCCACCGCCGGAACTCGATCCGCCGCTGCAGGCCACCAGAAGGGACAGCCCCAGGCCGGCCAACCACAGGAAGGATGTGCGCCAGTTCAGCATGTTCACCTCCGAAACCGTGCCCGGAAAAAGGCATCAGGACAGCCATCATGGTCCCGGAAGGGCGCCTCCGCAATTCAAAATTTCATATTTAAGATCAATCAAATAAATACATAGATCTTTCGATCTATCGCTCCTAGAACACCCTGAGGAGGGCCACATACCCGTTCACGGTGCGGACTCCGGCGATGTCGCTCTGCACGCCCACGCCCAGGTCCACCCGCACGGCCGTGAAGACCCAGAAGCCAGGCAGGTCGCCCGTGATGCCGACCCCGCCCATGCCGTAGGTCTTCTGGTCATCCAGGCTGCGCGCCCGGGCGTACTCGAGGCTGAGGGACAGCCGCAGGTTCGGCCCCGTGGGAATGGCCAGCGCCGTCTTGCCGTAGGTCAGCCGGTCCGCCGTGATGGCATTGGCCCGGATGCCGGCGATGCGCACCACGCCGCCCATGCCGCCCACGTCCAGGGCCTTGAAGCGGTCGAAGGCCCGGCCGGAGGCCCAGCCCGCCTCGCCGTGGAACCAGAAGCCCGGCACCACCTCCCGGTCCAGGCCCAGGCTGCCGCCCCAGCGCCGGAAGTCGCCACCTTCGGGGACCTCCTGCGGGGCCGTGGCTAGGCCGTAGGTGCCCTCGGGGCGGCGGCCCCAGCCGTGGTAGGCCCGCACCTGGAAGCCCCGGAACAGCCAGGAACCCTGGAGGGTGCCCAGCCGGGTCAGGCCCGAGGGCGGCAGCTGGTAGCCCGGCGTGCGGTACTTGCTGTCCCCTTCGCCGAAGTCGTCGTACTGGAAATCCCCCCGGCCCTCCAGGCGGAAGCCCAGGCCCAGGTCGCGGCCCAGCTCCAGGCCCACCTTCCCGAAGCGGCGGCCCACGCCCTCCTGGTCGGACAGGCGCCCGTTCAGCACGGGCCGCTCGGTGGTCTTGAGCAGCAGGGTGGTGGCGTCGGCGCTCACGTCGAAGCTGCCCAGGCCCCGGGGGATGGCCAGGCTGGCGGTGTTGAAGAGGATGGCCGTGAGGGCGTTGAGCTGCACCCCCTTCCCGAAGGCGTTGTAGTCGAAGTAGAGGAGGCCGCCCAGGGGCGCCACCGGGGGCGTGAGGCCCGGATCCACCAGCACCACGCCGGCCAGGGCCCGGCCGCTGCTCTTGGCCTTCTCCTCGATCTTCCGGGTGCCGTCGCCCTGCTTCGTGAAGTAGCGGGCGCCCTCCGGCGTCACCTTCAGCATGGTGGAGCCGGAGGCCCGGGCCGCGGCGCGGGCCGCCACGAAGCCCTCGCCGTTGACCTGGAACTCGCGGTAGGTGAAGCGCCGCTGCACCTGCACCACCCCTCCCGCGCTCACCCAGCGCTCGAAGGTCTGCACCGCGACGGGCCGCCACAGGCCCGGGGCCGCCTCGCCGTAGGTGAGGATCTCCCGTTCGCTCTTCACGGTGCCGGGCAGGTTCGTGCGTTCCCGATGCTCCACCAGGATCCGCCCCGAGGCCTCCTCCACCTCCAGGTCGCCCGAGTACAGCAGCGGGTCGGCATCCACGGGCTCGAAGCGCAGGCGCCGCCGCCCCGGCCCCGCGGGCCCGCCATCGCGGTAGCGGTAGCGTTCCGTCATGCCCAGCGCCACAGGCAGCGACATGGACTGGCGGCTCTCGATGAGGGGCAGCTGCACCTCGCCGTCGAGCTTCGCCGTCACGCCATTGAAGCGGACCGATTTCTGGAGCAGCTCCGGCCACTCGCCGGCCTGCTCGAAGTAGCCGAAGCTGAAGCCCAGGTCCCCGCCCCGCCCCGTGGGCACCTGGATGTGCAGGTCCAGCTCCGCCTTGGCCTGGACGGTGCGGACCGCCGCCCGGTTCCGCAGCTGGGTGGCCCGCACCTTGGCCAGCAGCGCGCCCACGTCATAGGCTTCCGCGGCGCTCACGGCCACCTCGGTCCGGTCCTTGGGCAGGGGCACCGGCGACCAGGCGCCCTCGGCAAAGGTCCAGCGCCGCATGGCCCCGGCCCGGTTCCGCAGGGTCAGGTCGCCCAGGCCGCCCTCCACCTCGGTGAAGCCCGCGGGCAACGCCTCCGCCAGCCGGGCTCCGGGACCGCCGGCGGGCACCACCACCCGCCCACCATCGCCCAGGAGCGTCGACACCAGGGCGCCGGGATCCGAGGGCAGCCAGAGGGTCCAGGGCCGGCCGGGGAAGGAGTCCTGGGCCCGGGTGAGCTGGGCCCGCCACTGGGCAGGGTCCAGGTTCAGGTCCGCCGGCACCAGGGCTCCGCCGTCCACGGCGCCCCAGGCCGTCTCATCCAGCAGCGGCGCGGCCAGGGGATCGAAGGCCACATAGAGGCGCTGGTCCGGCGACTGGGCCTTCAGGGCCTGGGCCGCCGCCAGCAGGAGGGGGAGCCGCCCTTCGCCGGAGGGCAGGCGCAGCCGCACGGCGGGGGCCTCCCTCAGGCCCGCCACCAGGGGCGCCCAGTGCTGCCGGGCCGCCTCCACCTGGGCCGCATCCCGGTTGTCCTTCGGCACCAGCAGGGCCCCGTCCGCCGCACGCAGGTCCAGGACCACGGGCTCCGGCACGCCGCTGCGCAGGGGCGCCACGGGGGGGGCCTGGGCCGCCAGGGTGAAGGTCAGGACAGGCAGCAGGAACAGCGGGCGACGTGGCACAGGGCCTCCGGGGCATCGTCTGAGGCTACCCGGATCCCGCCGACGGGCTCCAGCCTCCAGACTCCGGGCCCGCAACCCGCTATCCTCAAAGCTCCCAGGTGCCCATGCGATTCACGGTCCGGCTCACCCATTCCAACGGCGAGGTCCTTGTTCGGGACTTCGAGGCGGAGAGCGTCGAGGCGCTGCGGGCCCGCGTCATGGCCGAGGGCGGCTTCCCGCTGGAGATCACCCGCACCGACACGGCGTTCCGCAGCCGCGCGCAGCTGAAGACCGAGTCCCTGGTGCTCTTCAACCAGGAGCTGCTGGCCCTGCTGAAAGCCGGCATCCCCCTTCTGCAGTCGCTGGAGCTGCTGGTGGGGCACGGCAAGGATCCCCAGCTGCGCCGCAGCCTCACCCAGGTGGTGGCGCTGGTGCGTGAGGGCATGTCCTTCTCGGACGCCCTGGAGCAGGCCGGCAGCTTCCCTCCCGTCTACCGCAGCAACGTGGTGGCGGGCGAGCGCAGCGGCACCCTGCCGGACGTGCTGGCCCGCTGGCTGTCCTTCCAGAAGTTCGCCCAGCACAGCCGCCGCCGCATCATCGAGGCCCTGTTCTACCCGGCCTTCCTGGTGCTGGTGCTGATCCTCGCCCTCGGCGTGATCTTCAACGTGGTGCTGCCCCGCTTCGCGGAATTCTACGCGGGCGGCGACATCGAGATGCCCCTGATCACCAGGGTCCTGCTGGGCATGGGCAAGGTGATCAGCTCCACCCTCTGGCTCCAGGGCCTCATCCTCGTCGGACTCGGCGTCCTCGCCCGGTGGATGGCCGCCTCCGAAGCCGGCCGCAAGCTGGCGGAGCGCCTGCTGCTGATGCTGCCCAAGGTCGGGACGCTCTACCGCATGTACCACTCCAGCGTCTTCTCGCGCACCCTGGGCGTGCTGCTGTCCGGCGGCCTGCCCGCGGTGCAGGCCCTCGAGGTGGTGCAGCGCACCAGCCCCAGCGAGCGCATGAAGGCAGGCCTGGCCACGGTCACCGAGAAGGTGCGCGCCGGCAGCAGCCTGCACCTCGCCCTGGAACAGGCGAAGATCCTGGATCCCCTGGCGGTCGAAATGGTGCGCGTGGGCGAGCAGAGCAGCGCCCTGCCCGAGATGCTCGACCACGTGGCCGACTTCTTCGATCAGGAAGTGGAGAAGGCCACCACCGCCGTCACCAGCCTCATCGGGCCCATCCTGATCCTCTTCATGGGCGTGGTCGTCCTCGCCCTCCTGCTGGCCATCTACGTGCCGCTCTTCAACGCCAGCAGCGTGGTGCGGTAGGGCCTATCGGTATTTCTTCTTCAGCCACTTCTGCGGGTCCTGGGGCTGGGCCTGGTGGCGGATCTCGAAGCCCAGGCGCGGGCCATCCACGGTGTCGCCCACGGCGCCCACGGTCTCGCCGGCCTTGAGCACCTGGCCCTTGGCCACCTGGAGCCCCAGGAGGTGGGTGTAGAGGGTGAACCAGCCGCTGCCGTGCTCGAGAATCACCATGGGCCCGTAGCTCTGGTAGTAGTCCGCGTAGACCACCTTGCCGTCGGCCACGGCCGCGACCGTGGCGCCGCTGGAGGCCGCGATGAGCAGGCCGCTCTGCACGGTCTTGGTGTGGAAGCGCGGGTGCAGGTGCTCGCCGAAGCCCTGGGCCAGGGTGCCCTCCACGGGCTGGGGCAGGCTGCCATGCAGGGTGGCGAACCCCACGGCGGCCTCGAAGACCTCGCCCTTGGGCTTGACCAGCAGGCCGGCCAGCAGGCGCTCCAGCTGCACCGCCTCCTCCGCCAGCTCGGCCTGGACCTGCTTCTGGGCGGCCTCGTCCTTCTGCAGGCCCTCCAGGAACCCGTTGAGCCTCTCCTCCTGGAGCCGCAGCGCGGCCTGCAGCTGGGCGGCCTCCTTCTCCTCGTTGGCCAGACGGGCGAGCACCTCCTTCAGGGCCTTCTCCTTGCTGGCGAGATCCCCCTGGAGCCGGTGGATCTGCTCCAGGCGCTTCCGCTCCTGCAGGCGCGCCCAGGCCAGCATGCGGCCCCGCACCAGCCAGGCGTCCAGGTCCTTGAAGGAGGCGTAGAGGCCCACGTCACCCCAGGGACCCAGGGCCTGCATCCAGCGCACCTGCTTGCGGAGGTCGCCCTGGAGCTTCAGCACCTCGCCCTGGATGCGGGCCTGCTCGCGACCGATGACCTGGACCTCGCTCTGGGCCTGGTCGCGGCGCAGCCGGGCACCATCCACCTGGGCCCTGGCCCGGTCCCGCTGGAGCGAAATGCCCTGGATCTCCACCAGCACGCCCTTGCGTCGCTTCTTCAGCGCCGCGAGCTGCTGGTCCACCTGGCCCAGCCGCCCCTGGATGGTGGCGAGCTTCTGGCGCAGCGCCGCCGGATCCTGGGCCGATTGGCCCAGCAGGATCACCGGGAGCAGGAGGCCCAGGCCACGGCGCATCCGATTACTTCCGCCCCCCCGCCGGCAGCAGCATGGCCAGGGCGCCCAACACCAGGGGTCCGCCGATGGACAGGGGCAGCGCCAGCGGCGAGAAGGGATCCGAGGGCAGCTGGGCCATGGGCAGCAGCCGCACGAAGACCTCCAGCACCTTCACCTGGCCCGCGCTCCAGCCCAGGTCCTGGCCGAAATCCAGGAAGAAGCTCAGGCGGGGGCCCAGCTCCCGGAGCAGCAGGGTGAGCAGCAGGGCCAGGCCGGCGCTGGACTTCAGCAGGCGCCCGAGCAGCACCGCCCACAGCAGCATCTGGAGGCCCAGCAGGAGGCCGTGCAGATCCGCCCGCAGCAGCTCCGGCGGCCAGGCCTCGCCGATGAGGCGCCAGCTCAGCGCCCACACGGGGATCAGGGCCACCTGGGACAGGAACAAGCCATGCGCGAAGCCCAGACCGGTCCCCGCGAAGAAGCCCTTGAGCCGCTCCCCCCGGGCCGCGGCGGCGGTCCACTGGCTCACGGGGATGAAAGCACCCAGCAGCACCACCAGCGACACCAGCCAGTACATCACCCCCTGCAGGCTGCCCAGGACGTAGGCCCGCAGCGAATCGGCGCCCAGGGGCACCTGGGTGCCGAAGACGACGATCTGCGACCCCTCCGTCCCCTGCTGGCCCCGGACGCCCATGAGCATCAGCCCCGCGAGGAACAGGCAGACCAGCGTCCAGCCGATGCGCAGCTTCGAACTACCGAAACGGTCCATGGGGGCTCCAGACGATACGAGGTATCAGTCTACAGGCTGCGACCTCGAAGCCCCTACCGTCCCGCCGCCACCCGGGCCAGGTGCGCCTTCACGTCCGCCAGGCGCTCGGGCAGGACGGCCACGAACACCGTGTCGTCGCCCGCGAGGGTGCCCACCTGGCCCGGGATGGGATCGGCATCGAGGCTGAGGCCCAGGGCCTGGGCGAATCCGGGGGCGGTGCGCAGCACCAGCAGGTTGGGCGGCGCCTCGGTGATGGTGATGTCGGGGAGGATCTGGGCGGAGCCCTCCACCCGGCGATAGCGGCCCTGGACCTTCTGCACGCCGAGTCGCTTGAGGCGCCGCGAGAGGGTGGACTGGGTGAGCTCGTGGCCCTCGACCGACAGACGCTCCAGCAGATCGGTCTGATCCGCGATGGGGTGGGTCTCCAGCAGCTGGAGGATGAGCTGATCCAAGTCCATGCATGGATGTTGCATTAAATTGCATGAAATCGCAAGCCCCTGAGATCTTCACTCGCAGGAAATAGAGAAATACTTCTTGATTCTGGTGATTTCATGTGTGCATATTATGCAATCGATTGCATGGTTATGCATTCCCATGCACGCATATGCACAGGATTCCCGCATGCCTTCCACCTCCGCCGTCCCCGCCCTGCTGCCCACCTATGCCCCCTATCCCTTTCCGCTGGTGAAGGGCGAGGGCGACCGGGTCTTCGACGACCGGGGCCAGGCCTGGTGGGACTTCTACGGCGGCCACTGCGTGTGCGCCACGGGCCACAGCCACCCCAAGGTGGTGAAGGCCCTGGCCGACCAGGCCGCCTCGCTGCTCTTCTACTCCGCCGCCGCGGCCCTGCCCGTGCGGGATGCCGCCGCCGCGAAGATCACGGCCTTCTCGGGCATGGACTCGGTCTTTTTCTGCAACAGCGGGGCCGAGGCCAACGAGAACGCGCTGAAGGTGGCGCTGCTGCTCACGGGCCGGAAGCGGCTCGGCGCCTTCGACGGCGGCTGGCACGGCCGGACCACGCTCGCCCTCTCCGTGACGGACGACCCCAAGATCACCCAGCCCTTCGCGGACAGCCTCACCCCCTGCCTGCGGCTGCCCTTCGGAGACCTGGCCGCCCTGGCGGCGGCGGACTTCTCGGACGTGGCCGGCATCATCCTCGAGCCCATCCAGAGCATGGCCGGCATCAAGACTGCCACCCGCGAATGGTTCCAGGCCCTGCGCGCCAAGTGCGACGCCACCGGCACCCTGCTCATCTTCGACGAGATCCAGACGGGCATGGGCCGCATGGGCACGCCCTTCGCCGCCCAGTTCTACGGCGTGCGGCCCGACCTCCTGACCTCCGCCAAGGGCCTGGCCTCCGGCGTGCCCATGGGCGCCCTGCTGATGACCGCCAACGTGGCCTCGAAGCTCAAGGGCGGCGACCTGGGCAGCACCTTCGGCGGCGGCCCCCTGGCTTGCGCGGCCCTGCTGGCCACGGTGGACGTCATCGAGTCCGAAGGGTTGATGGGGCGGGCTTCCGAAGCCGCTGCGTGGCTTCGGAAGGAGTTGAAAGGCACGGTCGTCGAAGGCGTCCAGGGCGAGGGGCTGCTCCTCGGACTCCACACGCCCCACGCCGCCGCCTTGAAAAAGCACCTCATGGCGCAGCACATCCTCCTGGGCGGCTCCGGCGATCCCCAGGTGCTGCGCCTGATGCCGCCCCTCAACGTCAGCGACGCGGCCCTCACCGCCCTCGTCGCCGCCATCCACGCCTTCGCCAAGCCCTGAATTCGGGAGCAGACATGAAGCACTTCACCCGCATCGCCGACCTGGGCCCGGAGGGTGTCCAGCAGATCCTGGCCAAGGCCGCCGCCTGGAAGAAGACCAGGCCCGGCGCCATCTTCGCGGACCGCATCCTGGGCATGGTCTTCTTCAACCCCAGCCTGCGGACCCGGGCCAGCTTCGAGGCGGCCATGCTGCGGCACGGCGGCCACGCCATCGTGCTCGAGGTGGGCGCCGGCACCTGGAAGCTGGAAGATCGCGACGGCGCCGTGATGGATTCGGATCGCGCCGAGCACGTGCGCGAAGGCGTGCCCGTGCTGGGCCGCTACGTGGACGCCCTGGCCGTGCGCACCTTCTCCCACGGCGACGGGGACGCCATCGATGAGCTCGATCCCGTCATCAACGCCTTCCGTCGCTTCTCCACGGTGCCCGTGCTGAGCATGGAAAGCGCCCGCGAGCACCCCCACCAGGGCCTGGCGGACCTGCTCACCATCCAGGAGGCCCACGGCACCACGAAGGTGCCTGTCACCCTCACCTGGGCGCCCCACATGAAGCCCCTGCCCAAGGCCGTGCCCAACTCCTTCCTGCTCACCGCCGCGGCCTGCGGCGCCGAGATCCGGGTGGCCCACCCCAAGGGCTACGAGCTGGCGCCGGAAGTCCGCGCCGAAGCCGAGAAGTATGCGGCGGCCACCGGCGGGAAGATCCTCTACACCACCGACCAGGACGCCGCCCTGGAGGGCAGCGCCGCCGTCTACGCCAAGGCCTGGGGCCCCTCCACCAGCTCCGGCCTGGAGGCGGCGCCCATGGCCGACCTGGGCGCCTGGATGCCCACCGCCGCCCACATGCAGAAGGCCGCGAAGGAAGCCATCTTCACCCACTGCCTGCCCGTGCGCCGGAACCTGGAAGTCCACGACAGCGTCCTGGACGGCCCCTGGAGCCGCGTCGTGGACGAGGCCGAGAACCGCTTCCACGTTCAGCGCGCCACCATCGACCACCTTTTGAACGCCTGACCCCGCCCGATTCCGGAGTTATCCATGCCGCTCTCCCCCAATCCCTACGCCGCCCTCAAGGAAGCCTCCCGGTACGTCCGCCTGTTCCGCGGCAAGACCTTTGTGGTGAAGGTGGGCGGCGAGGTCATCGCCGAGCCCAAGATCCGCAAGGCCCTCTGCGAGCAGATCGCCCTGCTGTGGTCCTTCTCCATCAAGGTGGTGGTGGTGCATGGGGGCGGCGCGGAGCTGGACGCCGTCTGCGAGGCCATGAACATCCCCGTGCAGAAGGTGGCGGGGCGGCGCGTGACGAGCCCCGAGGTGCTGGACGCCGCCAAGATGGTCTTCGCGGGCCAGGTGCACATGGACCTGCTGGCGGAGCTCCAGGCCGCGGGCGTGCCCGCCGTGGGCCTCACGGGGCTGGACGCCGGCCTCCTCAAGGCCACCAGGCGGCCGCCGGTGCCCGTGGTGCCGGACGGTGCCACCGAGCCTCAGCTGGTGGACTTCGGCCTGGTCGGTGACATCGACACCGTGGATCCCCACGTTCTCAGCCACCTGCTCGAAGGAGGTTTCGTGCCGGTGGTGGCGCCGCTTTCCGGGGGGGAAGACGGCGCCATTTACAACACCAACGCCGACACCATCGCCGCCAGCCTGGCCACGGCCCTGGGCGCCGAGAAGCTGTTCTTCCTGCTCTCCGTGCCGGGTCTGCTGAAGGACGTCCACAAGGCCTCCTCGCTCGTGCCCCACGCCACCCTGGACGAGCTGGCGGCCTTCGAGGCCAAGGGCGTGATCAGCGGCGGCATGCGGCCCAAGGTGGCGGCGGTGAAGGCGGCGCTCCAGGGCGGCGTCGCCAGCGCCCACCTGGTGAGCGGCGTCGCCCCGGATGCCCTGCTGGCCGAGATCTTCACCAACGAAGGCAGCGGCACCATGGTGGTGGCCTCCCAGCCCGTGACCGGCGGAGCCAAGTGATGAGTCCGGCGGAGCTGCTCACGCTGCTCGTCGGCACGCCCAGCGTGTCCGGCGAGGAGGGCCCCATCGCCGATCTGGTGCAGAACCTCATCGCCGCGCAGGGCTTCGAGGCCCAGCGCCAGGGGCACAACCTCTGGTTCTCCTTCGGGAAGCAGGGGGGCTCCCGCCTGCTGCTCAATTCGCACCTCGACACCGTGCCCCCCAGCGCCGGCTGGGAGGGGGACCCCTTCACACCCGTCTGGCACGGGGCGCGGCTCCAGGGCCTGGGCGCCAACGACGCCAAGGGCTGCGTGGCGGCCATCCTGCTCGCGGCCTTCGAGCTCGCGAAGCAGCCTCTCGACGGTGAAGTCGTCGTGGCCCTCAGCGCGGAAGAGGAGACCGGCGGCCAGGGCATTGCCACCATCCTCGACCAGCTCGGCGCCTTCGACGGCGCCGTGGTGGGCGAGCCCACGGGCCTGCGCGTCTGCGCCGCCCAGCGGGGCCTGCTGGTGCTGAAGTGCACGGCCCGGGGCCAGAGCGGCCATGTGGCCCACGCCCAGATGCTGGGCGCCGAGAACGCCATCCACAAGGCGGCCCGGGACATCTCCAGGGTCGCGGCCATGGACTTTCCCGCCCACCCGCTCCTGGGCACCCAGAAGGCCCAGGTCACGCAAATCAGCGGCGGCCTGCGGCGCAACCAGGTACCGGACGCCTGCGAGTTCTTCATCGACCTCCGCACCGGCCCCGACCAGGACCACGACACCCTGGGCGCCGACTTCCAGCGGCAGCTCGAGAGCGAGGTGGCCATCCACTCCAAGCGCTACCTGCCCAAGGGCACGGATCCCAACCACGCCATCGTCCGCGCCGCCCTCCAGGCCGCGAACAAGGTGGGGCCCGTGGGCTCGGGCACCACCTCGGACTGGGCCTTCCTGGGCGACATCCCCGCCGTGAAGGCCGGTCCCGGCGACACCTTCCGCAGCCACCGGCCCAACGAGTACCTGACCATCCAGGAACTCGAAGCGGGTGCGGAATTCTATGCCAAGCTCGTCCCCGCGTTCTTCAAGATGCAGGTGCAGCCATGAGGCCTGAAGCCACCACCCTCTGGGCCAAGGATGTCCCGCTGGACGCGGCCATCCACCGCTTCACCGTGGGCGAGGATCCCGAGACCGACCTGGCCCTCCTGGCCTGGGACGCCCTGGGCAGCGCCGCCCACGCGCGGATGCTGGCCGCCACGGGCCTCATCCCCGAGGCGGACGCCGTCTTGCTCGTCCGCGGCCTGCGGCGCATCGCCAACCTCGCCAGGCAGGGCGCCTTCCCCATCCCGCCCCACATGGAGGACGGCCACACCGCCATCGAGGCGGACCTCACGCGGCACCTGGGACCCGTGGGCGGCCGCATCCACCTGGGCCGCTCCCGCAACGACCAGGTGATCCTGGCCCTGCGCCTCTACCTCCGCAACGCCCTGGTGGTCCTGGGCCTGCGGGTGGCGGATCTGGCCGAGGGCTTCCTCACGTTCGCCAAGGCGCACCAGGACACGCCCCTGCCGGGCTACACCCACCTGCGCCGGGCCATGCCCAGCACCTTCGGCCTCTGGGCCACGGCCTTCGCCGAAGGCCTGCTGGAAGAACTGGAGGCTCTGCAAGGGGTCTACGGTCGCCTGGACCGCTGCCCGCTGGGATCGGCCGCCGGTTTCGGTGTGCCCCTCCCCATCGACCGGGAGCTCACCGCGAAGCTGCTGGGCTTCTCCAAGGTCCAGCGCAGCCCCATCGACGTGCAGAACAGCCGGGGCCGGCACGAGGCCGCCGTGCTGCAGTGGGCCGCCTCCGTGGGCGGTGTGCTGGAGAAGTTCCTGTGGGACGTCTCGCTCTACAGCACCGAGGAGTTCGGCTTCCTCAAGCTGCCGGACGCCTTCACCACCGGCTCGAGCATCATGCCCCAGAAGAAGAACCCCGATGTGGTGGAGCTGGCCCGCGGCCGCTGCCGGGAGCTGCGCGGCGCGGCTGGGCTCCTCGAGCAGATCGCCTCGGGCCTGCCCTCCAGCTACCACCGGGACTTCCAGCTGTTGAAGCAGCCGCTGATCACCGCGCTGCGGCATGCCGACGACCTCTTCGCCGTGCTGAAGCCCCTGCTGCCCGCCCTCCAGGTGAAGGCCGAGGCCGCCGCCGCGGCCTCCAGCGACGAGCTCTACGCCGCCCACCAGGCCTATGTCCTCGTGCAGGGCGGCCTGCCCTTCCGCGAGGCCTACCGCAAGGTGGCCCAGCAGATCCAGGAGGGCACCTTCGCCCCGGACCGCGCCGCCCTCACCGCCACCCACCTGGGCGGCGCCGGCAACCTGGCCCTGGACAGCCTCGCCGCCGACCTCACCGCAGCGCGCGGCTGGATCGAAGCCAAGCAGAAGCTGCACGCCGACGCCGAAACCGCCCTCTGGACCGCCTGAAAGGAACCCCATGAGCCAGCTCGCCGTCCTCGCCTTCTCGGGTGGCCTCGACACCTCCTTCTGCGTGCTCTACCTCAAGGAGCAGGGCTACGACGTGGCCACGGTGACCGTGAACACCGGCGGCTTCTCGCCGGAGGAGCTGGCCCGCATCGAGGCCGCCTCGCCGAAGCTGGGCGCCATCAGCCACACCACCGTGGACGCCCGGGCCGGGCTCTTCGACGGCTACCTGCGCTACCTGGTCTACGGCAACGTGCTGCGGGGGCAGATGTACCCGCTGTCCGTGTCCGCCGAGCGGGTCTGCCAGGCCCGGGCCGTGGCCGAGCTCGCCAAGGACATGGGCGCCGCCGCCATCGCCCACGGCTCCACCGGGGCCGGCAACGACCAGGTGCGCTTCGACGTGGCCTTCCGGGCCCTGGCGCCGGACCTCCAGATCCTCACCCCCATCCGCGACCTGGCCCTCTCCCGGGCCGAGGAGATGGCCTACTGCGCCGACCGCGGCGTGATCTTCCCCCCGAAGACGCAGGACTACTCCATCAACGAGGGCATGTGGGGCACCAGCGTGGGCGGCCGCGAAACGCTCGACCCCTGGACCACCCTCCCCGAGGCGGCCTTCCCCGGCGGCACCATCGGCAGCCTGGCACCCAAGTCATTCGTCATCGGCTTCGACCAGGGCGTGCCCGTCTCCCTCGATGGCAACAGCATGGACCCCGTCACCCTCGTGGCCCAGCTCAACGCCATCGGCCGGCCCTACGGCATCGGCCGCGGCGTGCACCTGGGCGACACCATCCTGGGCATCAAGGGCCGCGTGGGCTTCGAGGCCCCGGCCGCGCACCTGCTCATCGGCGCCCACCGGGAGCTGGAGAAGCTGGTGCTCAGCGGCAAGCAGCTCTTCTGGAAAGAGAGCCTCGGCAACCTCTATGGCAGCCTGCTCCACGAGGGCCACTTCTTCGATCCCCTGGCCCGGGACCTGGAGGCCTTCCTGACATCCAGCCAGGACCGCGTGAGCGGCGAGGTGCGCCTCACGCTGCACCCCCGCGCTTTTGTCGTGGAGGGCGTCCAGTCGCCCTACTCCCTGATGGATCCCCGCATCGCCACCTACGGCGAAGCCAACAAACTCTGGACCGGCGCCGAGGCCGCGGGTTTCGCGAAGGTCTTCGGCGTCCAGCAGGTTCTTACGTTGAAAGCCAAAAACAACTGATCAACCGCAAAGGCAGGCCTTCAAGAACAACTCACGCGGAGGGCCGCAGAGAAAACAGAGAACGCAGAAAAAGACAGGCACGCCATCCTCCGCACTCTCTGTTGTCTCTTCTTTTCTCTGCGTGTGTTTTCCGGTTTTTGCTCTTCTCCGTCATAGCCAGGCAACGTTTCTGAAAGGCCCCCCATGCGCATCCACGTCGACAAGCTCGCCTCGGTCACCCGCAACCTGCGGCTGGGCCGCACGCTCACCCTCTCCCCGGAGATCCTGCTGGAGGAGGGCTCGGTCATCGCCTGCCGCGTGCGGGGCGAGAAGACCACCTACAACCAGCTGGAGGATCCCCACGGGCGCATGAGCACCCTGCATGACGGGGACATCCTCGTGGGGGCCCTGGGCCACCGCAACGCCCTCCAGGGCTACGAGGGCGTCATGCCCGAGTCCCTGAAGCCCGGCGACACGGTGAACCTGCTCAACATGGGCGGCGTCATCGGCCAGTGCCTCTCCCACAACCCCGATGTGGGCAAGCCCTTCGAGCTGGAGGTGCTGGGCCAGGTGCTGGTGTTCCCCGAGTTCCAGTCGCGCGCCGGCCAGCCCGCGCACATCCGCATGGGTGCGCTCAAGGGCACGGGCCTCTCCACCCACTGCCCCGTGGTGTACGTGGCGGGCACCTGCATGAACGCGGGCAAGACCGCCGCCGCCTGCGCGGCCATCCGCCAGCTCAGCCGCGCGGGCTACCGCGTGGGCGCCTGCAAGCTCACGGGCGTGTCCCTCATGCGCGATGCCCTGGCCATGCGCGACTACGGCGCCGAGGTGGCGCTGGACTTCACGGACGCGGGCATCGTGTGCACCGACGCGGGCAGCGCCGCCGGCGTGTCGCGCATCATCTTCTCGGAGCTGGCGGCCCACGGCGTGGACGTCATCGTGGCGGAGACCGGTGACGGCATCATGGGCGAGTACGGCGTCCAGGCCATCCTCGAAGACGCCGACCTGAAGGCCCTGAGCGGCGCGTTCGTCCTCTGCGCCAATGATCCCGTGGGTGCGGCCGGTGGCGTCCACCACCTGAAGAACGCCTTCGCCATCCAGGCCGACCTCATCGCCGGCCCCGCCACGGACAACCGCGTGGGCGAGCGGTTCGTGGCCACCCTCGGCCTCCCCGCCCGCAACGCCCGCGCCGATGCCGAGGCCCTCGGCACCTTCGTGCTGGGGCTCGTGGCCCCCAAGATCGCGGCCAAGGCATGAGCAAGGTCGACGTCCTCATCCTCGGCGCCTCGGGCTACGGCGGGGGCGAGCTGCTGCGCTGGCTGTCGGTCCATCCCGCGGTGAAGTCCGTGCGCGGGACGGCCCGCAGCCATGCGGGCAAGCCCTTCCACGCCCAGCATCCGAACCTGCGAGGCCTGGTGGACGGCGCCTTCGAGGCCACCCCGGACTGGACCTCCCTGGCCGACAGCGCCTTCCCCGTGGTGTTCTCGGCCCTCCCCCATGGCGAGCTGGCCAGGCTCTGGCCAGAGTTCCAGGCCGAATGGACCCGCCTGGGCCTGGCGAACAAGCTCACGGTCATCGACCTGTCCACGGACTTCCGCCTGGATCCCTCTTGGGTCTACGGCCTGGTGGACTGGAAGCCCGAGCGCATGAAGGGCGCCACCCGCATCGCCAATCCCGGCTGCTTCGCCACGGCCCTGCAGCTGGCCCTGCTGCCGCTGGCCCCCTGGAAGCCCGCCTTCGTGGCCGTCACCGCCGCCACGGGCTCCAGCGGCTCCGGTGCCGCGCCCAGCGAGACCACGCACCATCCGACACGGGCCACGGACTTCCGGGCCTACAAGATGCTCAGCCACCAGCACGAGGCCGAGGTGCTGCGCACCCTCGCCCTCGAAGGCTGGGAGGCGCCCCTCAGCTTCGTGCCCCAGAGTGCGCCCATGGTGCGGGGGATCTTCGCCACGGCTCAATTCCCGCTTCCCGCGGGAATTGAGCCTTCGGCGCTGCGCGCCCGCTACGAGGACTTCTACAAGGGCCGGTTCTTTGTGCGGGTGGTGGACGGATCGCCGCGGGTGGCGGCCACCACAGGGAGCGCCTTCGCGGACATCGGCGTGGCGGCCCGGCACGGCCACGGCGCGGTGATGGTGGCCCTGGACAACCTCGGCAAGGGCATGGCCGCCCAGGCCGTGCAGAACCTCAACCTGGCCCTGGGCCTGCCGGAGTGGACCGGATTGAGGGTGGCCGGCGGCTATCCGGGCTGACCCTATCAGCGACCTCTAGATCCCTTAATAGACAAGACTTCCGGATGTGGGATGATGATTGACCCTTTCCGGAGCGTCTATGAATCCATCCCTGCTCACCCGCGAGGCCCTGGGCCAGTTCGCCAGCGAGAGCCGCGCGGCTTTCGAGGCGGAGCTTAGGACTCTGGTGGAGATCCCCTCCATCAGCGCCGATCCGGCCCGGCAGGGCGATGTGCGGCGCGTGGCCGAGGCGGCCCGGGCCCTCTTCGAGCGGCACGGCGGCAAGGCCGAGATCCTGGAGACCAGCGGCAACCCGCTCATCCACGGGTGGTTCGGCGAGGATCCCAGCTGCTCCACCATCACGGTCTACAACCACATGGACGTGCAGCCCGCCAACGAGCCCGAGTGGACGGCGGAGCCCTTCACCTTCGTGGTGGACGGCGACACCTACCGCGGCCGTGGCAGCACGGATGACAAGGGCCCCGCGGTGACGGCCTTCTTCGGCGCCCTGGCCGCCCGGAAGGCGGGCGTGCCCCTCAACATCCACTTCCTCTGGGAGACCGAGGAGGAGATCGGCTCGCCCAGCTTCGAAGGCGGCCTGAACCGCCACAAGGACCGCCTGAAGACCGACGCCATCGTGGTGAGCGACACGGTCTGGATCACCCGCGGCAAGCCCAGCACGCCCGCGGGTCTGCGGGGACTCAAGGGCTTCCGCCTCACCCTGGAGACCGCGGACCACGACCTGCACAGCGGCGTGGTGGGCGGCGCGGCCCGCAACCCCCTGGCCGAGCTCATCAAGGTGGTGGCCGCCATGATGGACGGCGAGACCGGCAAGGTGAAGATCCCCGGTTTCTACGACGAGGTGGTGAAGCCCTCCAAGCAGGAGCTGGAGGAGTGGGCGAATGCCGGCTTCAGCGTGGAGACCTTCAAGAAGGACCACATGATCACCGGCATGCGCACGGAGGATCCCATCAAGGTCATGAAGCGCGTGTGGGGCCGGCCCACCATGGAGGTCCACGGCGTCGTGGGCGGCTACACGGGCCCCGGCATCAAGAGCGCCGTGCCGCCCCGCGCCGAGGTGAAGCTGAGCTGCCGCCTGGTGCCGGACATGGACGAGGCCAAGACCATGGACCGCATCCGCGCCTTCGTGAACAAGCACTTCCCCGATGTCCAGTTCCACGAGGAGCACGGCCTGGCCCCCTTCAAGGGCCATGTCACCGGCCCCTACGCCGAGGCCATCAAGGATGCCTACAAGTTCGCCTTCGACGCGCCCTGCTCCTTCACCCGCGAAGGCGGCAGCATCGGCGCCGTGAAGACCATGGAGGACATCCTGGGCTGCGAGGTGTTCTTCCTGGGCCTCAGCCTCCCCAGCCATGGCTACCACGCCCCCAACGAGAACTACGACTGGGAGCAGGCCGGCGGCGGCATCGCCGCGTTCGCGCACTACTTCCAGACGGTGAGCGGGATCAAGGGCTGACGGCCGTTCCTCGTGCAGAAACGCCGGCCGGATGGCCGGCGTTTCTGCGTCAGAACGTGCCTTGGACAAGCCCCCCATCCACCAGCAGGCTCTGGCCGGTGAGGTAGCTTGCGGGTGACCCGCACAGGAAGGCGATGACGGCGCCGACCTCTTGCGGGTCGCCAAGGCGGCCGGCGGGAATGGCCGCGGCGGTGCGGGCGTAGTACTCGTCCATGGAGATGCCTTCGGCGGCGGAGCGCAGCTCGGCCAGGTGGACCTGCCGGTCCGTCATGACGTGGCCCGGGAGCAGGGCGTTGACGGTGATGCCGTCCGCGGCGGTCTCCAGGGCCAGGGTGCGGGTGAAGCCCGACAGGCCGGCCCGGAGCGTCGAGCTGATGGTGAGCAGGGGCGTGGGTTGCTTGGCCACCAGGCTGGTGATGTGGACGATGCGCCCCCACCGGGCCGCCCGCATGCCGGGCAGGACGAGGCGGGACAGGCGCACGACGTTCATGAGGGTGGATTCCACCCCGGCGGCCCAGTCGCTGTCGGAGAGGTCCGCAGACCCGGCGGCCCTGGGCCCGCCGGTGTTCGTGACGAGGATCTGCACAGGGCCGAGGGCGGCCTCGGTGGCCTGGTGCCAGCGGGCCAGATCCTCCGCCTTCGCCACGTCCGCCGCCACCGTGAGGGCGGGCACGCCCAGGGCCTCCAGCTCGGCCTTCACCGCGGCGAGTGAAGCTTCGCTCCGCCCGCACACGGACACGGCGCAGCCTTCCGCCGCCAGCGCCAGGGCCGCGGCCCGGCCCAGCCCCTTGCTGCCCGCCGCCACCATGGCCACCTTGCCGCGAATGCCGAGCTCCATGTCGTCCTCCTGGGATCCAAGCATAGGAGGGTCCGGCGGTTGCTATGCTCGATGGATGGAACCTGCCCTCGAACTCGTGAACCTCACCAAGCGCTTCGGCGACAAGACGGCCGTGGATGATGTCAGCCTCGCGCTGGAGCCCGGCGCCTTCCTGGGCCTGCTGGGGCGGAACGGCGCGGGGAAGTCCACCACCCTGAAGATGGTCACGGGCCTGCTGAAGCCCACCACCGGCCGCATCCGCGTGCTGGGGCTGGATCTGGAGGCCGACCCTCTCGCCGTGAAGCGCCAGATCGGCGCCATGCCCGAGGACATGGCCCTGCTGGACATGCTCACGGGCCCCCAGTACCTGCGCTTCGTGGGCCGCATGTACGGCATGCCGGACGCCCTCATCGATGGCCGCCAGGCGGAGCTGTTCGACACCCTGGACCTGGCGCCGGGCCCCAAGACCCTCATCGCGGACTACAGCTTCGGCATGAAGAAGAAGGTGGCCCTCTGCGCGGCCCTGATCCACGGGCCCAAGGTCGTGTTCCTCGATGAGCCCTTCGAGGGCATCGACCCCGTCACCAGCCGCACCATCAAGGACATCCTCCAGGGCCTGCAGCGGAACGGCGTGACCCTGGTGCTCACCAGCCACATCCTCGAGGTGGTGGAGAAGCTCTGTCCCCTCATCGCCATCCTGGACGAGGGCCAGCTCAAGGGCTTCGGCCCCCTGGACGAGCTGCGCCGCGGCGGCGAGAGCCTGGAGCAGCTCTTCGTCGGGCTCGTGGGCGGCGCGCAGAAGGGGGCCCTGTCATGGTTGTGAGCCCCTTCCGCGCCCTGCTGGCGGCCCATGGGCAGGCCACCTGGAACCGCTCGGCCCGGGAGCTGGGGCGGCAGGGCGCCTGGGCTCTGGCGCTGGTGGTGGGGCTCCTCGCCCTGTTCGGCGCCTTCGGCCTGCTCCTGGGCGGCGGGGCGCTGGGCTGGCTCCTCGGGGGCCGCCTCGAACGGCCGGTCGTCATCACGATCCTCGGCACCCTGCTGGCCTTCCTGGGCATCGGGGGCGGCCTCATCGGCGGCGTCCTGGGCGGCGCCCGCGAGCTGGCCTGGGAGGCCTACCGGGGCTTCCCCCTGCGGCTGCGGACCCTCTATCTGGCGGAGCTGACGGCCGGCCTGGCGGACATGCTGCCGCTGACCATGGGCCTCGCCCTCACCGGGATGCTGATCGGCCTCGGCCTGGCAGCCCCCTCGACCCTGCCCCTGATCCCCTTCCTGCTGCTCGAGACGCTGCTGATGCTGCTGGCCCTCCAGCTGCTGGTGGGGGGCCTGGCCGCGGCCCTGGTGAAGCGCCTCCGCCTCGCCCTGGTGGGCCTGGGGATCCTGGCCTGGCTGGGCTCCACCCTGATGTCCGCCGGCCTGCCGAAGCGCGGCGCAGGGCCGTCCACCCGCCTCCTCCAGGCCGCCCAGATCGAGAGGGTGCAGGCCCTGGGCCGGGGGGCTGGCCGCGTGCTGGAGGCCCTGCCCACCCACGCCGCCGCCCGGAGCCTGGTCAAGGCGCAGGAAGGGCAGTGGGGCGCGGCCCTGGCCCTGCACCTCTACCCGCTGGGCCTGCTGGCGCTGGTGATGGTCCTGGGCGCCCGGATCATGGCCCGGGAGACGAACGGCACCGCGGCCGCACCGACGACCCGCAAGCCCGACCGCCTGTGGAGCTTCCGCCATCCCGCGGAGGGCCTGGGGCGGCTGCATTTCCAGACCCTCATGCGCAGCCACCTGGGCCGCTTCGCCTTCCTCATGCCCCTCATGACCGTGGTGCTGCTGAAGGGCCCCTTCGCCCAGTTCAAGGCCAACCCCCTCTGGACCGTGCCCGCGGCCTTCGCCTACCTGTCCCTGGTGGCGAACAACTTCGTGTTCAACCAGTTCGGCCTGGACCGGCACGGGGTGAAGAGCCTGCTCCTCCTGCCCGTGGGCTCGGAGGATCTGCTCAAGGGGAAGCTGCTGGGCATGGCCGCCCACCAGGGGCTCCAGGCCCTGGCCCTCGCCGGCCTGCTGCTGGCCGTCGACCACGCGGGGCCCGTCCCCCTCCTGGGCGGGATGCTGCTCATGGCCTGCATCTTCCTGGCCCAGACGTCCGTGGGGCAGTGGACCTCCACCTGGGCGCCGCGGCCCATGGCCATGGACAGCCTCAAGAACAACAACATGCCCTTCGCCCTGGGCCTGCTGAGCATGGGGACCTCGGCCTTCTGGGCCGGCCTCTTCGGCGGCGCCTACGCCCTGCTGGCCTGGAGCTCGCCCCTGCTGCTGGTGCCCGGCATGGCGCTCCTCTTCGGCCTGATCCTCACGGCGCACCTGCTCCTGCTGCCCGCGGCCGCCGCGGCTCTGGACCGGCGCCGGGAGAAGCTGGTGGAGGCCCTGGGATGAACCCGGAGGCGCTGCGGCTGGCGGCGGAGCTGGGCGGGTCCGTGCTGTCGGCCCCTGGCGGCTTCGTCCTCGTGGAGCGGATCCAGGGCCATGGCCTGCCCCAGGTCGCGGTGCTGGGCCGCACGGCGGAGGACCTGCGGGAGCCCCTGGCGGCCGTGACCGCCATCCAGGCCCGGGGCGTGGCGCTGAATGTGGTGGGGCTCCTGCCCCTGCCGGGCTGCGACCTGGCCCAGGCCCTGCAGCTCCACCGCCGCCGCCTGGGGGCCCTGGTCTGCGCCCTGGACGCCGGCCTACCCTGGCTGGACGGGAAGCCCATGCTGGTCCGGCGCCTGCCGGGCCGCATCGCCCGAGCCGTGCCCGTGGCCCTGGAGAAGGCCCCCATGGGCCCCCTGGAGAAGGCGGACCTGAAACTGTTCCTGCCGGATTGGGACAAGGCCCGCCGCAAGATGACCTTCCGCCGGCCCGAGTGGCGGGAGGCCCCGGATCACGAGCAGCACGGCGGCTTCGAGGCGGACCTCTGGCCCGGCGTGCCCCTGCCCGAGGGCGCCGAGCTGCGGGTGCCGCCCCTGGTGCTGCCGGAAGCCACGGCCCTCACGGACGCCCTCCGCACGGCCCTGCGCGCCGCCACGGGCCAGCCCATCCCCTTCCTGCCCCTGCCCGGCGACCCCGCGCCCCTCCACGCGCTGCGCACCCTCACCCTTAAGGCCACCGCCTTCCGCGGGCCCGTCCGGGCCTGGGAGCTGGCCTTCGAAGGCCTCTCCCGGCTGCCCGCGCCGCCCCACTTCTGCGCGCGGTGCTGAGGCTGGCGTGAGCCCTTTGGGGGCTCGGCCGCCCGTTCGGGGCTTGAATTCGCCCGTTCAAATGATTCCCTTGGGGAGACGAGATAAGCGTGTCTTCATGGGAAGAACCAAAAGGTCCTTGTATTCGCCGAAGACTCAGGTCATCCCTCTTTTCGACGGACTAAGCTTGCCGATTCATCTCATGATCTTGATATCTGATCAGCAGTTACACCTCAGTATTTCCAAGTCGGGCGATCTTCATCCCTCTCCACTCTGATCGTCTAAATCCTAGTTAGCCGTTTCCGAGGCCTGGCCATGTTTCAGAACGTCGTAGAACTCGTAAAAGCCCTAGCATGGCCCTTCGCGGCAGTATGGATTAGTTACCTGTTCAGGGCAGAGATACGCGGCCTATTCTCGAGAATGTCTCATCTCAAATTTCACGAGCTAGAAGCAAATTTCAATGAGGATGTTTCCAAGATTGAGAGGGAAATTCGAAGGGTCGAATCACTCAAGGCAGTTCCTCAAGAACCGAACACACCATCCTCTTTGGAAGATTCACTCCACAGAATCGCGATCGTTTCGCCAAGGGCAGCCATCCTCGAAGCATGGTTGTCTGTTGAAGAATCGCTGAGGAAAAATGGTATTGGCCAAAGTGGTTCTCCTCCAAATGCGGCTGCTCACTGGCACTCTACGAGTGATGTCACACGGAAAGAGATTTATTCTGAACTATTTGACGTAATCAGTGACATGCGAAAAGTTAGAAATTATGCTGCTCATGCCTCCGAATTTTCACCCTCCATCGCCGACGCAGAATCCTATGTCGAATCAGCAATCAAAGCGAGTCGGTTTATCAACGCAATCATCAACGCTGGCTAACCTCTCGCTCAACTCGGACCCCGCCAGCATTGCCTTCCGCTCTTTCTCTTCTTCCCGCTTCCTCGGCTTCGTTCGCCGCCTCGGCGCAGGAGGAGCCGGTTGGCTTCATTCGTTAGGCCTTACTCCCCCAAGAGGCAGTATATGACTTGGTTACTCAAAAACAAAGAATGGCTATTCAGTGGCGCTTTGATTGCCATTCCTCTTACATTGATCGGTTGGTGGCTTGCCAGGAAGTCAGGCAGTGGGTCACAAAACCAAAGAAGCGGAAAAAATTCAGTTAATCTTCAATCGCGAGGCCAAATCAATATCGGTGGAGATGTCAAAAATGAAAGATCAAAATCAGAATAGCGGCGATAACTCCACAAATATTCAAGCCGGCACCGTAAACATCCATGGGATATCTGCAATTGAGGCACGTCAAATTGCTCTAGATGTTTATAATTCAAATTTCATGAGTCTTGCTGGGATTGCGAAAGATATCGCCAGGTCTCGTGCTGAAGAAATCACAGAGGAATTCATCAACAAACTTCAGCAACAGAACCCAATTGGTTTAGAACAAGCCAAGGACCCAGATTTTCAACATGCCCTCTTCGGCGTTCAGAAAGAGTATGCGCGTTGCGGTGACAGAGAAATTGGTGAACTTCTAATTGATATACTTATCGATAGGTCCAAGCACCCGACTAGAGATATTTTGCAAATAGTGTTAAATGAATCACTTACTGTTGCCCCCAAATTAACAACCGATCAGCTTGCTGCATTAAGCATTATATTTTTGTTTAGATACACTATTAATAATGGAATAAACAGTCTTTCAACATATTATAAATATCTGGATCTTCATATTAAGCCATTCGCGAGTTCTATTAGCAATAGGCAGGTAAGTTACCAGCACCTTGAATATTCTGGCTGCGGTGCGATCAGCATCAGTTCCCTCGAACTCCCACAATTAATACGCAATCAGTACGGTGGCCTATTTTCGAAGGGTTTGGATGAAACTCAATTTGCAAGCAAACAATTCACCATTCCTCGACATAGTCCAATTTTTTCAAGATGTATTAACAATGAAAATAATATTCAGGTTAATACAATTAATGAAGAAGCAATCAAAACCGAGGCAGATAATCACAATATCCCCGAGTCAGAAATCCCAAAACTCATTGCTATGCACAATGAATCAATGATGAATCATGAAGAAATCAGGGATCTCACGATTAATGGGGCTCCATATATGTCCAATGTTTTTGAAATTTGGTCCAACTCGGCAATGAAAAACATAACACTTACTAGTGTTGGCATCGCGATCGGCCACGCCAATGTCAAAAAAGATATTGGTGAATTAACTGACCTTTCCATCTGGATTAACTGATCTGTGTCCTAACCCTACGCTCAATTCGGACCCTGCCTGCATTGCGTTCCGCTCTCATCATTTCTCTATCTCGGGGCTCCGCTCATCGCCTCGGTGCAAGCGCGGCCGCTTAACTTCATTCGTTACCGTTCACCCTCCCGCAAACCAAAAACCGCCCATCCGGGCGGTTTTTGGCATCTCGGCGCCTTCGAACAGGCTTGAACCCATCACATATTCAACGCCCGCCCGTACACCGCCCGCGCCGCCTCGGGGAACACTTCGTTGAGGCTGGGGTGGGGATACATGGTGTTGATCAGCTCATTCACCGTGAACTCGCCGCCCATGAGGGCCACGCTGGAGGCCACCAGCTCGGTGGCCTTGGGGCCGAGGATGTGGATGCCGAGGATCTCGCCGTACTTCTTGTCGGCCACGATCTTGATGAAGCCGTGGGGCTCGCCCACGATGTTGGCCTTGGCCATGGGGGCGAAGGGGAAGGTGCCCACCTGCACGTCGTAGCCCTTGGCCTTCGCGGCCTTCTCGTTGAGGCCGATGGTGCCCACCTCGGGATCGCAGTAGGTGCAGGCGGGGAAGCGGTCGTAGCGCACGGGGTGGGGATGCACATCCTTGCCCAGGCTCTGGGCGGCGTGCTCGGCGGCCACGATGCCCTCGTCGCTGGCCACGTGGGCCAGCCAGGGCGTGCGCACGATGTCGCCGATGGCGTAGAGGCCGGGCTCGCCGGTCTGCATGAACTTGTCGATGACGACGCAGCCGCGGTCCACCTGGGCCTTGGTCTTCTCCAGGCCGATGCCCTCCACCATGGGCGCGCGGCCCACGGCCACCAGCAGGTGGCTGCCCACCACCTCGCCAGGGGTCTCGCCTTCGAGGAAGCACACCACGCCGTCATCGCGCTTCTCGATGCGGGTGATCTTGGTCTTGGTGCGCACGTCCATCTTGTAGGTCTTCTTGAAGATCTTGGCCAGCTCGACGCCGATCTCCTCGTCTTCCAGGGGCAGGATCGTGTCCATGAACTCGACGAGCGTGACCTTGGAGCCCAGGCGGCTGAACACGGAGGCGAACTCCACGCCGATGGCGCCGGCACCCAGGATCACCAGGTGGCTCGGCAGCTCGGTGAGGTCCAGGATGTGGTCGCTGTTGAGCACCCGGACGCCATCCGTCTCCAGGCCGGGGATGGGCTTGGGGGCCGAGCCGGTGGCCAGGATGATGCGCTTGGCCTCGTGGACTTCGCCCGCCACATCCACCTTGCCGCCGCCCAGCAGCTTGCCGAAGCCCTTCAGCACGGTCACCTTGTTCTTCTTCATGAGGAACTCGATGCCCTTGGCGTTCTTGAGGACGATGCGGCCCTTGCGCTTCACGATGGTGGCGAGGTTGGCCTTCAGGCTCTTGGCATCCACGCCGTCGATGCCGTAGTCGTCGGCCACCTGCATCTGCTCGAAGCGGTGGGCGCTCTCCAGCCAGGTCTTGGCGGGGATGCAGCCGCGGTGGAGGCAGGTGCCGCCGAGCCCCGGATCCTTCTCCACCAGGGCCGTGGCCAGGCCCAGCTGGGCGGCGCGGATGGCGGCGATGTAGCCGCCGGGGCCGGAGCCGATGACGAGGAGGTCGAAGGAAGCCATGCTGCGCTCCAAAGAACGGGAGTCCATGATCCCACAGGGCCCGGGGCCGGGAAGGGGCTAGGCGTACACCAGCGCAGACCGCACTTCCAGGCGGGCGGCCTTCCACTCGGCCCAGGCGCTGCGGAGCTCGGCACGGTGCAGGGCCAGGGCGGCCTTCCGCTCGGCCTTGGCTTCCCGCCAGGCTTCCGCCGTGGCCCGACCCTTGGCCAGGCCCTTCGCCCGCCACTCGGCCTGCTTCGCCTGCCAGGCCTCGTGCCGGTCGTGCAGGGCGGCCAGGGCCGCGTCCAGCTTCAGGCGGGCGGCCTCCAGGCGGTCCCGCATGGGGTGGGCGCTGCCGGGGCTGGCCAGGGCCAGGCGCTCGCGCAGGCGCTTCTCCTCCATGTGGAGCCGGGCCCGGGTCATGACCGCGGCGGGCACGCGCCGGAACTGGCCCACGAGGCCCATCCAGGCCAGGACGTTCAGCAGCCACTTGGTGGTGTCCCACTGGTACCAGAGGGCGCCGTTGCGGTAGTCCCACTGCCAGAGGTGGTGGAAGTTGTGGTAGCCCTCGCCGTAGGTCAGGGGCGCCAGCAGCCAGTTGTCGCGGGCCGTGTTGGTGTCCGTGTAGGGCCGGCTGCCGAACATGTGGGCGGCGCTGTTGATGAAGAAGGTGGTGTGGTGCGTCATCACGATGCGCAGGGCCACGCCGAAGACCAGGTGGCCCAGGACGTTGCCGGTGGCGAGCCCGATCCACAGGGGGATGGTGGCCACCACGGCCCCGATGAGGAAGTGGTGCCGGTGCTGCCAGCGCACGAGGGGATCCTTCTCCAGGTCCGCGACGCCGGCCAGGGGCAGCTCCTTCGCCTCCATGACCCAGGTCCAGTGGGCGTACCAGAAGCCCTTGCCGATGGTGTAGGGATCCTTGTCGGTATCCACGTGCTGGTGGTGCACCCGGTGGTCGCTGGCCCACTTGAGGACCGAGTTCTCGAAGGCGGCGGCCCCGAAGCAGAGGAAGAGGAAGCGCACGGGCCAGGAGGCCTTGTAGGCCCGGTGGCTGAAGAGCCGGTGGTAGCCGCCGCTGATGGCGGTGCCCACGGCGAAGATCATGGCGAGGAAGACCAGCGCCTCGCTCCACCGCAGGCCGGAGGTGGCCAGGCGCCAGGGCACCAGCACCAGCGCGAGGGCCAGGGTCCCCGTCAGGAAGAGCGTGTTGAGAAGATTCCAGCGCTTGCCATGGACCATGCCATTGACTCCAAAACAGAGATTAATTCTACCGGACGCAGGCAAGCGGCGTCCCATGCCAAACTTGCCCTTTCCCCTGGCGTGAGGTTTCTGTGACCGTCAAGCGACCCTGGTACCGCTCCAGTACCTTCTGGATCTTCGTGGGCCTGATCCTGGGCGTGGTGCTGGGCGGCTTCCTGCCCCAGGACCAGTACCCCTGGGCCTACGACACCTTCCGCTTCCTCTCCAAGGCCTTCATCAGCCTCATCAAGGGCCTCATCGTCCCCCTGCTGCTGTCCACCATCATCGTGGGCATCGCCCAGACCGGGGACATCCGGGCCGTGGGCCGCATGGGGGCCAAGGCCCTGATCTACTTCGAGGTCGTCACCACCCTGGCCCTCTTCATCGGCCTGGCGGTGGCCAACTGGATCCAGCCCGGCGCGCACCTGCCCATGGACATGGGCGCCCATGCGGGCGTGGCCGCGGCCAAGGCCAAGACCGGCTGGGAGATCGCCCTCCACATGTTCCCGTCCAACCTCATCCAGCACGCGGCGGAGGCGGACATCCTGCCCGTGGTGATCTTCGCGACGCTCTTCGGCATCGCGCTCACGAAGGTGGGCGAGCGCGGCAAGCCCGTGCTGGCCTTCTTCGATGGCGTGGCCCAGACCATGTTCAAGTACACCGACTTCGTCATGCGGCTGACGCCCCTGGGCGTCTTCGGCGCCATGGCCTACAACGTGAGCCACATGGCCGCGGGGCACTCGGTGAACGGCGCGGTCATCAAGGGCTGGCCCGCGGTGTTCCACCTGCTCAAGCAGTACAGCCTGCTGGTGGGCAGCCTCTACCTGGCCCTGGCCCTGCTGTTCATCCTGGTGTTCGTGCCCGTGGCCTGGCTGGCGGGCGTGCGCATCCTGGGCTTCGTGAAGGCCATCAAGGATCCGGCGCTCACGGCCTTCAGCACCGCCAGCAGCGAGGCGGCCCTGCCCAAGCTGCTCGAAGAAGTGGTCCGCTTCGGCGTGCCCCGCCAGGTGGCCAGCTTCGTCATCCCCACGGGCTACAGCTTCAACCTGGACGGCTCCACGCTCTACCTGGTGCTGGCCAGCCTCACCATCGCCCAGGCGGCGGGCATCCACATGAGCCTGGGCCAGCAGCTGCTCATGGTCTTCACCTTCATGCTCACCAGCAAGGGCGTGGCGGGCGTGCCCCGGGCCACCCTGGTCATCATCGCCGCCACCTGCGGCAGCTTCGGCCTGCCCGGCGAGGCGGGCATCGCCATGCTGCTGGCGGTGGACGAGATCATGGACATGGCCCGCACCACCGTGAACGTCATCGGCAACGGGCTGGCCAGCGTGGTGGTGGCCCGCTGGGAGGGCGTCTTCGGGACGGATCCCGAGCCCCTGCCCGACCAGGAAACCTGAGCGATCGCTACCTGAAGTAGCGCGCGGCTCCGGGGCCCAAATCCTTGTCTTGAAAGCCTTCGGCCGGTATCGTGGTGGATTCCCAATGCGGCGCTGCATCAGGATCCGACCGGGGGCTCCATGAAGATCATCGTGACCGACGAGGTGACCGGCGAAGGTCTAGCCCTGCTCCAGCGCGACCCGCGCATCACCCTCGACGTGCGCCTCGGCCTGTCGAAGGAGGCCCTGTACGCCTGCATCGGCGAGTACGAGGCCATCATCACCCGCAGTGGCACCACGGTGGACAAGGCCCTGCTGGACGCGGCCACCAGCCTGAAGATCGTGGCCCGGGCGGGCGTGGGCATCGACAACGTGGACGTGGACTACGCCAGCTCCAAGGGCGTCATCGTCGTGAACGCGCCCTTCGGCAACACCAACAGCGCCGCGGAGCACACGCTGGCCCTGCTGCTCTCCGCCTGCCGCCACATCCCCGCCGCCAACCAGAGCCTGAAGTCCGGCGACTGGAAGCGGGCCAAGTTCACGGGCGTGGAGCTGAAGGGCAAGGTGGCCGGCGTCATCGGACTCGGGAAGGTGGGCGGTCGCGTGGCCACGCGGCTCAAGGCCTTCGAGTGCGAGGTGCTGGGCTGCGATCCCTACATCAGCGCCAAGCGGGCCCAGGACCTGGGCGTGCGCCTGGTGGACCTGGCCGAGCTCTGCCGGTCCTGCGACATCCTCACCGTGCACACCCCCCTCAACGACGAGACCCGCGGCATGATCGGCGCGGCGCAGCTGGCCCTGATGAAGGACGGCATCATCCTCCTGAACGTGGCCCGGGGCGGCATCCTGGACGAGGCGGCCCTGCTGGCGGCCCTCCAGTCCGGCAAGGTGGGCCTGGCGGCGGTGGACGTGTGGTCCGAGGAGCCCCCCAAGTCCGAGACGCTCAGGCAGCTCATCGAGCATGAGCGGATGGTGGTCACGCCGCACCTGGGGGCCAACACCCAGGAGGCCCAGGTCAACGTCGCCATCGACGTGTCCCGGGAGATCCTCAGCTACCTGGACGGCACCCCCCTGGAGAACGCCGTGAACCTGCCGCACTTCGATCCCGCGGTCATGGACCAGATGCGCCCCTACTTCAAGCTCATGGCCGTCCTCAGCGAATTCGGCCTCCAGCTCCTGAAGGGCAGCCTGGACCGCGTCACCTTCGGCTTCGCCGGAGCCATCGCCCACCAGGACTGCTCGCCCCTCACCGTGAGCGGCCTGGCCGCCATGCTGGGCCGAGCCACGGACCAGCCCGTGAACATGGTCAACGCCAACCTGGTGGCCGAGCGCATCGGGCTGGTGGTGGAGGAGCACAAGTCCACGGACGGTGGCGCCTTCTCCAACCTGGTGACCCTCACGCTGGAGGGCAGCGGCAAGACCCGCGTCCTGTCCGGCACCCTCTTCGAAGGCACCCCCCGCATCGTCCGGCTCCGCGACTACGCCATGGACTTCATGCCCGAGGAGCACATGCTCCTGCTGAGCTACCTGGACCGCCCCGGCATGATCGGGAAGATCGGCACCGTGCTCGGGCAGCACGACATCAACATCGCCTGCATGAACCTGGGCCGCCGGGAACGGAAGGGCGAGGCCATGGTGGTCCTCTCCGTGGATACGCCGGTCCCGGCCCCGGTGATCGCCGAGCTCCAACGGGCCACGGACGCCACCTTCGTCCGGGCCCTGCACCTGCCCTCGGCCGCTTCCGTATAGAGAATGCGATGATGGGGGCTGGAGGCCTCCTTGAAACTCATCGCCTGGGACTTCGACGGCACGCTGGTGGACAGCCGCCCCCTCATCGAGGCGGGCATGGCCCACGCCCTGGACACCCTGGGCCAGCCCCGGTCGGTCATGCAGGAATGGCTCAAGTACGTGGGCCTGCCTGTGGAGGCGGGCATCCGGAACACCTTCGGCCCCCTGGGCCTGGACCACGACACGGTCCTGAAGGCCTACCGCAGCTTCGGCCACGCGGAACACGAGCACCTGATGCGGCCCTTCGACGGCATCCCCGAGCTGCTGGGGGAGCTGCGGGCCCGGGGCCAGCGCATGGGCGTGGCCACCTCCAAGCGGACCGTCCCGCTCCTGCGCCAGATGGCCCGGTTCGGCTGGGAGGCCTTCTTCGACCCCATCATCACGCCCGACGACGTCACCCATGGCAAGCCGCACCCCGAAACGCTGGAGCTGATGCAGGCCCGCACCGGCCTGGCCCCGGAGGAGATCCTCATGGTGGGCGACACCCCCTTCGACCTGGACATGGCCCGGGCCGCCGGGGTGCCCAGCCTGGCCGTGGGCCATGGCTTCTATCCCCAGGAGGCCCTGGCCGCCTGCGGCCCCCGGGCCTACGCGCCGGACACGGCCGCGCTGCGCGACATCCTGCTCGCCTGGGTGGAGGACTGACGATGGCTGAGCTGACGCACCTCGATCCCGAAGGCCGGCCCAAGATGGTGGACGTCTCCGCCAAGGCCGTAACCCGGCGAGTCGCCGTGGCCGCGGGCTACCTGGAGCTGGATGCCCCCGCCGCGGAGGCCCTGTCCAAGGGGGGCGGCCCCAAGGGGGATCCCTGGTCCGTGGCCCGGCTCGGGGCGGTGGGCGGGGTCAAGCGGACCTCCGACCTGATCCCCCTGGCCCACCCCCTGGCCATCGAGGCCGTGGATGTGGTCCACCACTGGGACCCCGCCACCCGCCGGGCCTGGCTGCGCGTGCAGGTGAGCTGCGAAGGCCGCACGGGCATCGAGATGGAAGCGCTGGCGGGCGTGACCGTGGGCCTGCTGGTGCTCTACGACATGCTCAAGGCCGTGAGCCACGGCATGGCCCTCGGCCCGGCCCGTCTCCTTCGGAAGGAGGGCGGCCGGCGGGGCACGGTGACCCTGCCCTGGGCCGGATGCCCCTGGGAGCCCTGAGGGCGGGGCCCTAGTTGGAAAACATTTGCATATGCAAGGTTCCAGGACCCCGGTAGGATGGGGTTTGGACTGTTCCTCATTCATCGCGAACCGGGGTCACGACCCCCTCAAGGAGGCCTAGCGAAGCAGGCTTTTCCGTTCCAGCCGGGAGTTTACCCATGCGTTTTGCCGTCTTGACCCTCGTTCTCGCGTCCCTCAGTGTCGGCCTCCAGGCCGCTCCGAAACGGACCTCCAAGAAGATCGCCTCCAGGCCCGCCGATGATGGTGCCGTCCACATCGTGCGCAAGGGTGAGACCGCCGCGGCGGTGGCCCGGGTCCACGGGATGAGCCTGGCCGACCTGGCCGCCCTGAATCCCGGCCGGAAGCTGTCCAAGCTCTCCGTTGGCATCCGCCTGAAGGTGCGTCCCTCCAAGGCTGTGGCCGCGGCCTCCGAAACGGAGGACGCTCCCATCCAGGCCCTCCCGGCCACGCCCCGGCCCGCGCTGGCGGCCCTGCCCACGCCCGCGGTCGTGCCCCCGGCCCCCATGCCGCACCTGGAGCGCCTGCTGCCCTACCAGGTCCGGGCTGTGGTTCCCGCCCCCAGCGGCACGGCGGCCTCCGGCCACCTGGAAGCCCACCTGGCTCCCGGCACCCCGTCCCAGCTCCTGGCCCGGATGCAGCCGGTCATGCCGCCGGTGAGCGAAGCCGAGCTGAACGCCCTGCTGCCCACCTTCACCCCGGCCGACCCGGACCGCCTCGACCTGCTCTGGCCCGTGGAGACGCGGACCATCAGCTCCGCCTGGGGCCCCCGGATGCGCACCAAGACCGTCCGGGTGAAGAACCAGCGCAAGAAGCGGGTCCGCTACAAGGGCCGCCACCGCGGCATCGACCTCACCGCCCCCACCGGCACCGCCGTGTTCGCGGCCCTGGACGGACAGGTGGTGATGGCCGGGAAGCACAAGCAGTACGGCAACTTCGTGGTGGTCGACCACGGCAACGGCGTCGCCACGCTCTACGCCCACCACAAGCTGAACCTGGTCCATGAGGGCGACATCGTGCGCCGGGGCCAGAAGATCGCCGAGGTCGGCCGCACGGGCAACGCCACGGGCCCGCACCTCCACTTCGAGCTCAAGGTGGATGGCGTGCAGCGGAATCCCCTGCCGGTCCTCAACGACGAGGAAGAGGTCTCCGCCGAGCTCGCCGCCCAGAACGCCCTGCTGGGAGTCGGCGCCCGACGCTGACGCGCAGTCCCCGGACCTCATCTGGCGTGCTGAACCTCCGCGCCACCCGCGGCACTGGAAGGAAGCGCCCCACCGTGTCCCGGCGCGGGACCGGCCGCGGACGCCATGCTAGACTTGATCCTTTCGCCGTTCTGAGGTGGTCATGCCGCTGTACCGAGCTTCCCTCCGGGCCCTGGGGGCCGTTGCGCTTCTGGCTGCGGCGTTGGCCTGTGGGGGCAAGAAGGGCGGGACCACGTCTGCCCCCTCCACGACCATCTCCCTCTCCGGATCCGTCACCTACGTCCGGGTGCCCCTCGCCACGGACGCCAACGGCGTGCCCACGGGGCTGGCGGACAGCACCGTCGCCACGAACCTGAAGACGCTGCCCGCCCGGGGTGTGCTGGTTCGCACCTATCAGCGTCTCGACCAGCTCAACCCGGACGGATCCACCAAAACCCCTGTCTGGTTGGTCGCCAGCGAGGTGTACACGGACTCCACCGGCCACTACTCTACAATCGTGGACAAGGATAAGCCACTGATGGTTGAGCTGTTGAGCAGCTTCAACGGCGGAACCGGAAGCCCGCTCAATCTCATCGGTGACCCCGCCGGCATCAACAGCACAGTCATCCAGGCCAATCGCTACCGCTATGCCATGCGCAAAGCCATTGATGGCACGGCTCCATCTGGAAATCCGGCTCCGGCCACCATCCCCGCAGGGGACAGCGTCGTCGATTTCGCCGTCGGGCTTACGGATCCCTGGTGGCTGGTCAATGCCAATTACCTCCCCGGCAATCGGCTGGCCCCCGAAGCCGACGATGCCATCCTCGAGACCACCCTCCCTGGCCGGACCATCGGCACTGGCAGCCGGATCCTCGCCATCGGCGATACCGCCGCCAGCTTCCTGGCTGTTTACGGCACCGCGACACCTGGGGCCGCCTTGGATCTTCACTACGCCCCGGGGGTATCCGAGGCCCGGGGATCCTTCGTGGAATATGACCGCACCACCTACCCTCTCGCCTACGACGCTTCCTTCGGAAGCCTCCACTATTTTGGATCCCTCCAGGGTGGCCCGACCAACGACGATGCCTGGGATGAAGGCGTCATCCTTCCCCTCCTTTCCCGGGGCGTACTCTTCTCTCGGAATCTCGGACGCACCTTCGGCTTTCCCTTAGCCCCACTCTTCCCTGTCGCGATGCCTCTCCCGGATCTGAGCCCGGATTCTGCACGGGTCGAGGGCTTCGCCGATGCCATGGCCGCCAACATCCTCAAATCCCCCTATCTGGCGGACACGCAGGGGACGACTCTGGCGACGCCGGTGCTGGACATCAGGGATGTCAGCAGCCTAGCCACCACGGAGCTCACGCCTTATTCCGCACCGGCCATTCGTGCACTCAGTTGGGAAGTCATCCTTAAGGCGAACAGCGTGGCCGCTCCTGGAGGTCCAGCGACCTGGTCCACCCTCAATCCCCTTGCTGCGGGGCGTTTCTTCAGTTCCCCCTCCTTGACGAACGGGGCCACGGACTCCACCGCCCGTGATATCGAACCACTCAACATCTACTCGCAGCTCGCCCGCCTCAAAGAGGCCCGATCGAGTTCGGAACCTGTCGATCTTGCCCCTATCTTCACGGATGCAGTACTGACGCCTCTGACCGCCCCCTACGGCATTGTGTGGCCCCGGCCCACCACCGGAACCTACGCTTCCTTCGCGGCGAACTGGGGCACGGATCCCAATGCGCTCACCACCCCGCTGGCCCCCTTTACCCTCAGCATGGGCAAGGCCGTCCAGGTGCGGGGTTTCTATCCCAACCAGTCCGAGGGCGAGGTGTTCTACAGCGGCTTCAGCCTGAGCGCGGACAAGCGCTACGTGATCGGCGTGACCATCTCCCCCGCGCTCGCGGCCGGAGGCGAGCTCGACCTGGACCTGCCTCTGCTCGGCCGGACCTTCACCTTCTCAGGCTCCGGCGGAACTACACCTGCCACGATCCTTACGGTGAGCACCACCGCCCCGGTCTACCACCCGGTCCGGGTGCGGCTGAAGAGCCCGGCCGTCCTGCAGCCGGATGTCGCCGTGACCGTGAGCTTCACGCCCAGTCTCTAGTCCACCGATCCTGGAGCCGCCATGACCGCCTCCGCCGCCCTCCAGGCCCTGCAGGCCCGGGCGCCCTTTGTGCCCGACCTCGCCATCGTCCTGGGTTCCGGCCTGGGCGCCCTGGCTGAAAGCCCCGAGGCGAAAGCGGGCGTGGCCATCCCCTTCACGGACCTCCCCGGCTTCCCCGCCCCGACCGTGGCCGGCCACGGGGGCCAGCTGGTCTTCTGCGAGTTCGAAGGCCGGAAGGTGGTGCTCCAGGCGGGACGCTTCCACTTCTACGAGGGCCATCCCATGCCCCTCGTGGTCACCCCCATGCGGCTCTACGGGCGCCTCGGCGTGAAGGCCGTGCTGCTCACCAACGCCGCCGGCGCCCTCAACCCGGCCTTCGGCGTGGGCGAGCTCATGGCCCTCACGGACCACATCAACCTCTTCGGCACCAACCCCCTCATCGGCCCCAACGTGGAGCCGGGCCCGCGGTTCCCGGACATGACCGCCGTCTATGACCCGGCCTTCCGGACCCACCTGGCCAGCTGCGCCGCGACCCTCGGCCAGACCCTCCGCCAGGGGGTCTACCTGGGGCTCACGGGGCCCAGCTACGAAACGCCCGCCGAGATCCGCGCCTTCCGCGTGATGGGCGCCGATGCCGTGGGCATGAGCACCGTGCCCGAGGCCATCGTGGCGCGGCACGAAGGCATGCGCGTGGCCGGCATCTCCTGTCTCTGCAACATGGCCGCCGGCATCCTGCCCCAGGCCCTCACCCACCAGGAAGTGCTCGAGGCCGGCGCCGCCGCGGCAGGCCGCTTTGAGGCGCTGGTACGGGCGTTCGTGAGAGACCTTCCGCTGTAGTCCCATCCTTACCCCGGCGCAGAAAAGCCCGGCGTTGCCGGGCTTTTCTGCGCAGGGGTGAAAAGCTTAGTGCTGGCTCTTTTGATGTTCTTCGATGAGCCGGCTGACCACATCCGGCTCGGCGAGGGTGGAGATGTCGCCCATGCCGTCGTACTCGGAGGAGGCGATCTTCCGCAGGATGCGCCGCATGATCTTGCCGCTGCGGGTCTTGGGCAGGCCCGAGGAGATGTGGATGACATCGGGGGCCGCGAAGGCGCCGATGACCTGCCGCACCTGCTCCTTGAGGGCGCCGATGAGCTGCTGGCTACCCTGCTCCGTATAGCCGTGGTTGAGCAGGACGTAGCAGTAGATGCCCTGGCCCTTGATGGGATGGGGGTAGCCCACCACGGCGGCCTCGGCCACGGCCTCGTGGGCCACCAGGGCGCTCTCCACCTCGGCCGTGCCCAGGCGATGGCCGGACACGTTGATGACATCGTCGATGCGGCCGGTGATCCAGTAGTAGCCGTCCTCGTCGCGTCGGGCGCCATCCCCCGTGAAGTAGTAGCCCGGGTACTGGGTGAAGTAGGTGTCCCGGAACCGCTTGTGGTCGCCATGCACCGTGCGGGCCTGCCCCGGCCAGGGGGCGCCCAGGCAGAGGGCGCCGGACACATCGTTGCCCTCCAGGGGCACGCCGGTGGCGGGGTCCACGATGACGGGCTTCACCCCGAAGAAGGGCAGGGTGGCCGAGCCCGGCTTGGTGGGCGTCACGCCCGGCAGGGGCGTGATGAGGATGCCGCCCGTCTCCGTCTGCCACCAGGTGTCCACCACCGTGCAGCGGCCTTCGCCCACCACGTCGTGGTACCAGCGCCAGACTTCGGGGTTGATGGGCTCGCCCACGGTGCCGAGGATGCGCAGCGACTTGCGGCTGTATTTCTTGATCCAGCTGTCGCCGGCCTGGGCCAGGGCGCGCAGGGCCGTGGGGGCCGTGTAGAGGATGGTCACGCCCAGGTCGTCCACGATCTGCCAGTAGCGGCCGGCATCGGGATAGAGCGGCGTGGACTCGAAGATCACCGAGGTGGCGCCGTTGGCCAGGGGCCCGTAGACGATGTAGCTGTGGCCCGTGACCCAGCCGACATCGGCGGCGCAGAAGTAGATGTCGTCCGGGTGGTAGTCGAAGACCAGCTTGTGCGTGAAGGCCGCGTAGGTGAGGTAGCCGCCGGTGGTGTGGAGCAGACCCTTGGGTTTGCCCGTGCTGCCGGAAGTGTAGAGGATGAAGAGCGGGTCCTCCGCGCCCATCCACTCGTTGGTGCAGGTGGAGCGCTGCTTGGCGGTCTCCTCGTCCAGCCAGAGGTCGCGTCCGGGCTGCATGGGCACGTCGCCGTCCGTGCGCCGGGCCACCAGCACGGTCTCCACCAGGGACATGCCCTCGATGGCGCGGTCCACGGTGCGCTTGAGGGGCACCCGCTTGCCGCCCCGCAGGCCCTCGTTGGCCGTGACCACCACCTTGCAGTGGGCGTCCACGATGCGGTCCCGCAGCGACTCCGCGGAGAAGCCGCCGAAGACCACGGAATGCACCGCCCCGATGCGGGCGCAGGCCAGCATGGTGTAGACCAACTCGGGGATCATCGTCATGTAGATGCAGACCCGATCGCCCTTCTGCACGCCGTTGTGCAGCAGGACATTGGCCACCCGCGCCACGTGGTGCTTGAGGTCCCGATAGGTGATGTGGGTGTAGACGCCCGGCTCATCCTGCGCCCAGATGAGGGCGGTCTTGTCCCCCAGGTGCGGCAGGTGGCGATCCACGCAGTTGAAGCACGCGTTGAGGCGCCCGCCGGAGAACCAGGAGAAGTCCACCTCCTTGTAGTCCGCGTCGAAGACGGACTGCCAAGGGTGGAACCACGTGAGGGACTTGGCCTGCTCCCCCCAGAACCACTCCGGGTTGTCCAGGGACAGCCGGTACAGGCGCTGGTACTCCTCCATGGTCTTGATGTGGGCCCGCTCCCGGATGTGGGGCTTCACTGGGAAGAGGTCTTCGGACATGGGTCGTCTCCGTGCCAGGGGTGAAGTGGATATGGAAGCGGCGGAGGAGCGTGTGGATGGCGGTGGAGGCCTGGATCTCCACGCAGGTCCGTCAGGCTGGGAAAGGCGGTTGGGGGGTGGGGGTGGCGATCATTCTCCGGCCCCACCCAACCCTTGTCCAGTACTCGTTACCCCAGGTAGAGGCTCCAGGCCCATGGCCGGAATCCAAAGGGGCGGGGTCGGGCGGAGTTCCCTCCGCCCGACCCCTTCAGCCTTCCGGCGGCAGGACCGCCGGGAAGTCGGATCAGTGCTGGTAGGTGCTGATGTCCCGGTCCTTGGTTTCCTTCAGGAAGAGGGCGCCGATCACCACGGTGACGAGGGCCACGATGATGGGATACCAGAGCCCATAGTAGATGTTGCCCTTCAGGGCCACGATGGCCGTGGCGATCAGGGGCAGCATCCCGCCGAACCAGCCGTTGCCGATGTGGTACGGCAGCGACATGGAGGTGTAGCGGATGTTGGTGGGGAAGAGCTCCACCAGGAAGGCCGCGATGGGCCCGTACACCATCGTCACGTAGATGAGCATGACGAACAGGATCAGCAGGGTCATGGGGTAGTTGACCTTGGACTTGTCGGCCTCCTTGGGATAGCCGAGGTCGGTCAGGGCCTTCTTCAGGGCGGCTTCCGAAGCCGCGCTCCAGCCCTCGACGCGGGTCGTGGTGAACTGGCCCGTCGTGGGGTTCTTGCCCTCGATGGTGGCGACCACCATCTTGCCGGCCTCGGGCGCGACCTTGTTGAAGTTGAGGCCCTGCTTCCCGAAGAAGTCGTTCACGCGGTCCAGTTGGGAGAACTTGCTCCAGGGGCCGACGAAGAGGTTGAACGTCTCATCCTTGGGGTTCCCGGCCACCGTGATCACCGTGGTGTTCTGGAAGGTCTCCAGGGCGGGGTTCACGTAGTGCGTCAGGGCCTTGAACAGGGGGAAGAACGTGAGGGCGGCGATGAGGCAGCCCGCCAGGATGATCTTCAGGCGGCCGATCTTGTCCGACAGCCAGCCGAAGAAGATGAAGAAGGGCGTGCCCAGCAGCAGCGAGGCGCCGATCATCATGTAGGTGGTCTGGTAGTCCAGCTTCAGCGTGATCTGCATGAAGAAGAGCGCGTAGAACTGGCCGGTGTACCACACCACGCCCTGGCCTGCGGTGGCGCCGAGGAGGGCGAGCAGCGCGTACTTGTTGTTGGGGTACTTCAGGAAGCTGTCGCTGAGGGGCGCCTTGGAGGTCTTGCCCTCGGCCTTCATCTTGGTGAAAACGGGGGATTCGTGCAGCTTCAGGCGGATCCAGACGGACACGGCGAGCAGGAAGATGGACATCCAGAAGGGAATGCGCCAGCCCCAGGAGGCGAAGGCTTCCTTGGTGAGGGCCGCGCGGCAGGACAGGATGATCCCGAGGCACAGGAAGAAGCCGACGGTGGCCGTGGTCTGGATCCAACTGGTGTTGTAGCCGCGGCGGTCATGGGCGGAGTGCTCCGCCACGTAGGTGGCCGCGCCGCCGTACTCGCCGCCCAGGGCCAGGCCCTGCAGCAGGCGCAGGGTGACCATGATGATCGGGGCCCACCAGCCGATGGAGGCGAAGGTGGGCAGGAGGCCGACGCCGAAGGTGGACAGGCCCATCACGACGATGGTCACCAGGAAGGTGTACTTGCGACCGATCAGATCCCCGATGCGCCCGAACACCAGCGCGCCGAAGGGACGCACCAGGAAGCCGGCCGCGTAGGCCGCGAAGGCGGAGAGCAGGGCGGCCGTGTCGTTCCCCTTGGGGAAGAAGAGGGTCGCGAAGAAGGGCGCCAGCGTGGCGTAGAGGTAGAAGTCGTACCACTCGAACACCGTCCCGACGGACGATGCCACGATCACCATGCGTTCTTCCTTGGTGAGTGGCGTTCTTGCTGCGACTTGTTCGGTTGCAATGGCCATGTCGTGTTGCCTCCTTGGATGTTCCTTCAGGTTGAAGCCGGGCGCTCAGTGCTTCTTCAGTGATCGGGCCGGATGGCACATCAGATGTGGAACCTTTCGAAATCCCCCCTCTGGATACCGGCCAGGGCCGGGGCGGTTGTAGAAGTCACGCCTGGATGACTCCAGGCCCGAATGCGACGAATCGTTATGGGGTTCACGGCGGGCATGCCCAGCGGAACAGGTTGGAATGGGTTGGCTGACCACTAGCTAACGCACTCCTTTCCTCCGGGTCAAGCAAGTCGATGTCCGGAGAGGCATTTTTTTTGAAGAGGGAAAAAATGGCCTAAGTCCAGATCTAAAACGACCATGCGATCGCCTTCCTGCCCAGCGGCTCCGTCCGGAATGGGAGATCGAGGACTCCGCTGAAACAGGTTTGGCAGATTCCGGTCCCCCGCGACCTTCCCGGCACCCTCCCGAGCAGGCGCCCGCGTCCCGGGGAGCCCCCTGCCCCTATCATGGTCCCTGACCCTCCACCTTCCGGGACCCCCATGCGCATCGCCCTCCTGGCAGACATCCATGCCAACCGGCTCGCGTTGGAGGCCTGCCTGGAGCACGCCCGGACCCAGCGCGCGGACCGGCTCGTGTTCCTGGGCGACTATGTGGGCTACGGTGCCCAGCCCAACGAAGTGGTGGAGCGGATCATGGCCGAGGCCGCCCGGGGCGCCATCGCCGTCGCGGGCAACCACGACCAGGCCGTGGCCAACGACCGGGAGGCCATGACGCCCGATGCGGAGACCGCCATGGCCTGGACCCGCGGCCAGCTGGGCCCCGAGGCCCGGGACTTCCTGGCCAGCCTGCCCCTGCGCTTCGAGGATGGGACCCGCCTGTACGTGCATGCCAGCCCGCAGACCTATCCGCCATGGATCTATATCCGCGAGAGCCGCGACGCCCTCCGCGCGCTGGAAGCCAGCCGTGCCCAGATGGTCTTCTGCGGGCACACCCACCTGCCCGCCCTGCATGGGATCACCGCCACCGGGCAGCTGGTGTCCTTCCAGCCCGTCCCCGGCGCTCCCGTGCCCCTGCCGCCGCACCGCCGCTGGCTGACCGTGGTGGGTGCCGTCGGCCAATCCCGCGACGGCAATCCGGCCGCGGCGTATGCTCTGCTGGACACCGCCACCTCCGAGATCACCCACTTCCGGGTGCCCTACGATGTCCAGGCTGCGGCCACCGCCCTCCTGGAGGCCGGCCTTCCCCCGGCCCTGGCGGCGCGGCTCAGGAAGGGACTCTGACCATGCCGCAGACCACGATCATGCCCGGGACCTCCCTCGACGGCTTCCTCGTCGGAGAGCGGATCCACCGGGGCGGCATGGCCTCGCTCTGGGCCATCTCGCACCCGGATTCCCCGCTCCCCCTGCTGGTGAAGGCGCCGACCCTCTCGGAGGGCACCGATCCCGCAGCCATCGTCGGGTTCGAGATGGAGCAGATGATCCTCCCGCGCCTGACCGGTCCCCATGTGCCCAAGTTCGTCGCCCAGGGTTCCACCGGCTTCCAGCCCTACGTGATCATGGAGCGCATCCTCGGCCCCACCCTGCTGCCGAGGCTGGCCGAGCTGCCCCTCCCCTGGGCGGAGGTGGCGGCCCTGGGCGCCCGCATCGCCACGGCCCTGGACGACCTCCACCGCCAGCATGTGGTCCACCTGGACGTGAAACCCTCCAACCTCCTCACCCGCCCCACGGGCGAGATCGTGCTCGTGGACTTCGGCCTGTCCCACCATGACGAGCTGCCCGACCTGATGGGCGAGGAGTTCCGGCTGCCCTACGGAACCGCGCCCTACATGGCTCCGGAACAGGTCCTCGGCCTCCGGAAGGACCCCCGCAGCGACCAGTTCGCCCTGGGCGTGCTGATGTACTTCTTCACCACCGGCGTGCGCCCCTTCGGCGATCCCCAGCGCCTCTCCGGCCTGAAGCGCCGCATCTGGCGGGACCCGGTGCCGCCCCGCCGGCTCCGCCCGGACTGCCCGCCCTGGTTCCAGGAGGTCATCCTGCGCTGCCTCGAGGTGCATCCGGCCTGGCGCTATCCCACCGCCGCCCACCTGGCCATGGCCCTGCGTCACCCGGACCAGGTGAAGCTGACCGCCCGCTCCGAGAAGCTGCAGCAGGATCCTTTCACCACCGTCCTGCGGCGCCGCTTCGCGGATCCCCAGCTCACGGTGCCCAAGGGCAAGGTCCCCACGCGGCACGACGGAGACGCCCCGATCCTCGCCGTGGCCGTGGACCTCTCGCACGAAGCGGCCCCCATCGCCGGCACGCTGCGCAGCATGGTGGCCCACATGCTACCGGCCCTGCCCGGCGCCCGGGTGGCCTGCCTGAATGTCTTCAAGCAGGGGCGCATCACCCTGGACCAGACGGTGGACGAGCAGGGACGGAACATCCACCTCCAGCGCCTGGTAGAGCTCCGCCACTGGGCGGAGCCCCTGGGCCTGGAGGAGGGGCGGATCAGCTTCCACGTGCTGCAGTCGCCGGATCCCGCCTCGGCCATCCTCCAGTACGTGAATGCCAACCATGTGGATCACGTGGTGATCGGGGCCCGCGCCAGCTCCCTGCGCCGCTCCCTGCTGGGCAGCGTGTCCAGCCAGGTGGCCGCCCAGGCCCCCTGCACGGTGACCGTGGTGCGGTCCCGCCGCCTGCGGCAGTCCGATTTCAAGGACGAGCCCGAGGACAAGACCGAGAGCACCTGGACGGTGGGCTGATTCCGTACATGGAAGCGCCCCGGGCGAACCGGGGCGCTTCCATGATCGTGACGGATTCTACTCCGCGTCCTCGGCCTTGGGCTCGGGGAGGGTGTAGTCCACGAACTCGATGAGGGCCATGTCAGCCGCGTCGCCGAGGCGATGGGCCATCTTGAGGATGCGGGTGTAGCCGCCGGGGCGGCTCTCGAAGCGCTTGCGGAAGTCGGCGCCGAAGAGCTTCTGCACGGCGTCCTTGCTTCCGAGGCGGGCCATCGCCAGACGGCGGTTGGCCACGGAATCGGTCTTCGCGAGGGTGATGAAGGGCTCCACATAGGTGCGGAGTTCCTTGGCCTTCACGAGGGTGGTCTCGATGCGCTCGCTCTGGATCAGGGCGGTCGCGAGGTTCTTCATGAGGGCCTTGCGCTGGTTGGTGGTGCGGCCCAGGCGCTTGCCGGCAACGTTGTGACGCATGGGGGCTCCTTACACTTCCTGCTCGAGCCGCATGCCGAGGGAGAGGCCGATACGAGCGAGCTCGTCCTTGATCTCCTGGAGCGACTTCTTGCCGAAGTTCTTGGTTTTCATCAGCTCAGCCTCGGTCCGCTGGACCAGCTCGCCGATGGTGGTGATGTTGGCGTTGCGGAGGCAGTTGTTGGCCCGCACGGAAAGTTCGAGTTCCTCGACGGACTTGCCCAGCCAGGTATTGGCGGCTTCGGCACCCAGGGTCGCGGAACCCATCTCCATCTCGGTGAAGTCCTCGTCCTGACGGGCGAACACGAGGAAGTGGTCGCGCAGGATGAGGGCCGCGTCGGAGACGGCTTCCTTGGGGTTGACGGCGCCGTTGGTCCACACCTGGAGCGTGAGCTTCTCGTAGTCCGTGCTCTGGCCCACGCGGGCGGGTTCGACGATGTAGTTCACGCGGATGATGGGGCTGTGGTTCGCATCCATGGGGATGAAACCCAGGCCCAGGCTCTCGTCATGGTTGTGGTCGGCGGTCACGAAGCCGCGGCCCAGACGCACCACCATCTCGATCTCCAGCTCACCTTCCTCGCCCAGGGTGGCGATGTGGATGTTGGGATCCACGACCTCCACGTTCTGGTTGCAGCGGATGGCGGCCGAGGTCACCGTGCCCTCGCCCTTGGCGGAAATGGTGACCGTCTGGGGTTCGGTGCTGTGCAGCTTGAACGGCACTTCCTTGAGGTTCAGGAGGACGTGGGTGATGTCCTCCCAGACGCCGGGAAGGGTGGTGAACTCGTGCATGACGCCCTTGATGCGGACGTTGGTGACAGCCGCGCCCTGGATGCTGCTGAGCAGCACCCGGCGCAGGCTGTGCCCCACGGTCGTGGCGAAGCCACGCTCGAAGGGGTAGGCCACGAATTCTCCGTAGGAGTCCGTGAGGGACCCGGGGGTCACCTCCGCGAATCGCGGCCTCTGGAAATCGCTGAGGTTCAGCATCCTGCCCCCTTACTTGGAATACAGTTCAACGATCAGCTGCTCGTTGATGTCCAGGGTGATGTCCTCACGGGTCGGCGCGGCAAGCACCTGACCCTTGAAGGCGGTGGCGTCCAGGGAAAGCCACTTGGGAATCCCACGGCCGGCGGAGGTCTCGACGGAGGACTTGACCCCGTCGTTCTCGCGGGCGCGGCTACCCAGCTCCACCGCCTGCCCAGGCTTCACCTGGAAGGAGGGGATGTCGACCCGCTTGCCGTTGACCAGCACGTGACCGTGCATGACCATCTGGCGGGCGGACGAGCGGCTGGGCGCGAAGCCCAGACGGTAGATCACGTTGTCGAGGCGACTCTCGAGGAAGCCGAGCAGGTTGTGGCCGGTGACGCCCTTCTTGGCGTCGGCCTTCTCGAAGTAGTGGCGGAACTGCTTCTCGAGCACACCGTAGATGCGCTTCACCTTCTGCTTCTCGCGAAGCTGCAGGGCGTAGCCGGTGGGCTTCTTGATCTTCCCCGCGCCGTGCTGGCCGGGGATCTTGCCCTTGCGGGTCTCGAACGAGCACTTCTCCTTGAAGCAGCGCTCGCCCTTGAGATAAAGCTTCATGCCCTCGCGGCGGCAGAGGCGGCAAACGGCGTCTGTGTAACGTGCCATGTCTCTCCTCCTCTCTTAAACCCGGCGCCGCTTGGGCGGCCGGCAGCCGTTGTGGGGGATGGGGGTGACGTCGCGGATGCTGGTCACCTGGATGCCGGCGGCGTTGAGGGCGCGGATGGCGCTCTCACGACCGGCACCGGGGCCCTTGACGCGGACGTCCACCGAGCGCACGCCCTGCTCCTTGGCGGCCTCGGCAGCGATGCCGGCGGCCACCTGGGCTGCGAAGGGCGTGCCCTTGCGGGTGCCGCGGAAGTTCTGGTTGCCGCTGGAAGCCCAGCAGAGCATGTTCCCCATCGGGTCAGAGATGGAGATGATGGTGTTGTTGAAGGACGCCTGGACGTGAGCCACGCCGTGGGGGACGTTCTTCTTTTCCTTCTTCTTGACCACCTTCTTGCCGGCGGTCCGGGTCTGGGTCTTTGCCATGGGTTCCTCGTCCTACTTCTTCTTGCCGGCCACGGTGCGTCGCTTGCCCTTGCGGGTGCGGGCGTTGGTGTGCGTGCGCTGACCACGGACGGGGAGGCCCTTCCGGTGGCGCAGGCCGCGGTAACAGCCGATGTCCATGAGCCGCTTGATGTCGAGGGAGATGTTCTTGCGGAGGTCACCCTCCACGGTCTCCTCGGCGGTGATGACGCGGCGGATGCGACCGACCTCGTCCTCGGTCAGATCCCGGACCTTCGTGCCGAAGTCGACCTTCGCGCGGGTCAGGATGCTGTGCGCCTTGGCGCGCCCGATGCCGAAAATGTAGGTGAGCGCGATTTCGATGCGCTTTCCGATGGGCAGATCAATGCCTGAGATGCGTGCCATCGTTTCTCCTTAACCCTGACGCTGCTTGTGCTTGGGGTTCTTCTTGCAGATGATCCGGTTGATGCCTTCGCGCCGGACCACTTTGCAGTGCTCGCACAGCTTCTTGATGGAGGGCCGTACTTTCATGGTGTCCTCTCGTTTACTTGAATCGGTAGATGATGCGGCCGCGGGTGAGGTCGTAGGGCGTTACCTCGACGAGCACCCGGTCACCGGGAAGGATTCGGATGAAGTTCTTGCGCATCTTCCCGCTGATGTGCGCCAGCACCTGGTGCTTGTTCTCCAGTTCGACCCGGAACACCGCGTTGGGCAAGGCCTCGACCACTGTGGCTTCGAGCTCAATGGCTTCTTCTTTGCTCAAGCGCGTTCTCCGAAGACGTGACGCAGCGATTCAAACACCAGCTCCGGCGCGCGATTGCCATCCACGCTCCGGAAGGTCGGCCGATGCTTGTAGAAGCCCAGGAGCGGCTGGAAGGTCGAGTGGAACTCGCCCATCCGGCTCCGGAAAGCTTCAGCGGTATCGTCGGACCGGTGCTTCAGGGGACTTCCGCACAGATCGCAGATACCGGCCTGCTTGGAGGGCTTGGACTCCAGGTGGTAGATGGCGCCGCAGGCATTGTTGCTGCAGACGCGCCGGCCCACCACGCGGGCTTCCAGCACCTCCTGGGGGACATCGACCAGTACCACGTGCCCGACCTTCATGCCCTTGGAGGAGAGGAAGTCTTCCAGGGCCTGAGCTTGCTGAAGGGTGCGTGGGTAGCCGTCGAACAACACGTCAGAGGTCTCGTCCAGCAGCCGCGCGAAGACCAGGCCGTTGACGGTGTCGTCGTCCACCAGTTTTCCCTCGGCCATGATGGCTTTCGCCCTCAGGCCGATCTCCGTCCCTTTCGAAACGGCATCTCTCAGAATGTCACCGGTTGAGAGGTGAGTCAAAGAGAATGTTTCCACCAGGCACTTGGCCTGGGTGCCCTTCCCGGAGCCCGGGGCCCCGAGGAGGATGTTGGCGATGAGGCTCATGAGCCCCCCCCTCGGGTGGAACGGCCGCGGATGCGGCCCTTCTCGAGGAAGCCGTCGTAGCGGCGCATGACCAGCAGGCTTTCCAGCTGGGCCGCGCTGTCCATGGCCACGCCCACCACGATCAGCAGGCTGGTGCCGCCGAAGTAGAAGTTGAGGCCCTGGATGTTGTTCGTGATGAGCAGGGGCACCAGGGAGACCAGGGCCAGGTAGATGGCGCCCACGAAGGTCAGCTTGGACAGGATGCTGTCCATGAAGATGCTGGTCTCCTTGCCGGGCCGGATGCCCGGGATGTAGCCCCCGGACCGCTTCATGTTCTCGGCGGTCTCATCGGGATTGAACACGATGCTGGTGTAGAAGAAGGCGAAGAAGATCACCACCCCCACGAAGACCGGGGTGTAGATCCAGAAGTGGGTCTGCGGATTGAGGTAGGCCGCCGCCTTGGCCAGCCACTCCCAGCGGGTGAACTGGGCGATGGTGGCCGGGAAGAAGATCACCGAGCTGGCGAAGATGACGGGCATCACGCCGGCGGTGTTCAGCTTCAGTGGCATGTAGGAACTGCGCTGGCTGGACATGCCGGCCGAGTCGGCCCGGCGGGCGTAGTGGATGGGGATGCGCCGGTAGGCGTTTTCCACCAGCACCACCGCCAGCAGCACCACGATCATGGCCCCGATGAGCAGGATGAAGATGCCCGGGGGCGGGACGTTGGGAGCGTTCTGCAGGGACTGGGTGATCATCACCGTCAGGGTGGTGAGGGCCTGGGGCAGGCCGGCCACGATGCCAGCGAAGATCAGCAGGCTGATGCCGTTGCCGATGCCCCGCTCGGTGATCTGCTCGCCGATCCACATGACGAACAGGGTGCCCACGGACAGGGTGAAGGCCGCCAGGAACCGGAAGGCCGTCGGGGAGATGGCGTTGGTCACCACCTCGAGGCCGGGCGCGTTCTGGCTCTGGGCCAGGGACGCGATGCCCATGCCCTGCACGAAGGCCAGGCCCACGGTGAGATAGCGTGTCCACTGGTTGATCTTCTGCCGGCCGGCTTCGCCTTCCTTCTTCTGGAGGTTCTCCAGGTAGGGGACCACGGCCCCCATCAGCTGCAGCACGATGCTGGCGGTGATGTAGGGGGCGATGCCCAGGGCGAAGACGGAGAACTTCTTGAACGCACCACCGGAGAACAGGTCAACGACGTCGAAGAGCCCGCCGCCGCCGCGCTTGAGCGCGGCGGCCAGGTTCTCGGCGTTCACCCCGGGCACGCTGACGTGCACCCCCAGGCGGTAGATGGCCAGGAGGATCAGGGTGAAGAGGAGCCGCTTGCGCAGCTCCGGGATTGCGAAGAGGTTCCTGAGGCGGTTCATCGGCCGTTACTCGGCAGACTTCGCGACGGGCTCCTGGATGGTGCCTCCCTTGGCCAGGATGGCTTCCCGGGCGCCCTTGGTGATGCGGTCGGCGACGACGTTCACCTTGGTGGTGAGTTCGCCGCTGGCCAGCACCACGATCTTCTCCACGCGGGAGTTGACCAGCTTCTTCTCGCGGAGCGCCTCGAGCGTGACCGTCTCGCCATCCTTGAAGTGGATGGAGATGAGGCTGAGGGTGATCTCCTTGGTCTCGGGAGCGAAGATGTTGGTGAAACCGCGCTTGGGCAGGCGGCGGACCAGGGGCATCTGGCCGCCCTCGAAGCCGCGCTTGCTGCGGTAGCCGGACCGGGACTTCTGGCCCTTCTCGCCGCGGCCGGAGGTCTTGCCGAGGCCGGAGCCCTTGCCACGGCCCAGGCGCTTGCGGGACTTGGTGGCGCCCTCAGCGGGGCGGAGTTCGTTGAGCTTCATGGTCTACCCCTTCACCTGAACGCTGATGAGATGGGGCACGAGCTTGACCATCCCATGGACGTTGGGGGTGTATTCGCATTCGCGGGTGTCGCCGGGGCGCTTCAGACCAAGGGTCTGCATGAAGGCCCGGTGCTTGGGAGTGGTGCAGATGATGGAGCGCTTGAGGGTCAGCACCACCTGCTTGCCGATGAACTGCGACATGTTAAACCTCCGCCTGATCCAGGCCCCGATTGGTCAGGACCGTGTAGGGATCCATGAGGTCCTTCAGACCCTCGAACGTGGCGCGAACCACGTTGTGGGGGTTGGAGGAGCCCAGGCTCTTCGTCATCACGTTATGGATGCCGGCGGCCTCCATGATCGCGCGCACCGCGGCGCCGGCGATGATGCCGGTGCCCTCGGGGGCCGGCTTCAGCAGCACGCTGCCGGAGCCGAAGATGCCGGTCACCGGGTGCGGCAGGCTGCCGTTCGAGGTGACGGGGACCTTGATCATGTTGCGCTTGGCGCTCTCGATGCCCTTCTTGATGGCGGAGGGCACTTCGAGGGCCTTGCCGAGACCGAAGCCGACCTTGCCGTTGCCGTCGCCCACGACCACCAGCGCGGAGAAGGAGAAGTTCTTGCCCCCCTTCACCACCTTGGTGACGCGGCCCACGTAGATGACCTGGTCCTTGAATTCCCCGGCTTCGGAGTTGCGGGTTTCCTTGTTGTCCTTGAGCTCTGCAGTCGCCATGGTCATCCCCTAGAACTGGAGCCCGGCTTCGCGGGCGCTGTCAGCCAGCGCCTTGACGCGGCCGTGGTAAACGTAGCCGTTCCGGTCGAACACCACGGATGTGATGCCCCTCTCCTTCAGGCGGGCGGCGATGCTCGCACCGACGGCCTTCGCGGCCTCGATGTTGGCGCCGTTCTTCAGCGAAGCGCGGAGATCCTTCTCCAGGCTGCTGGCGGACGCCAGGGTGATGCCCTGGGTGTCGTCCACCGCCTGCACGTAGATGCGCTTCAGGCTCTTGTAGATGGTGAGGCGGGGCCGCTCGGGCGTCCCGCTCACGCGGCCGCGGATGCGGGCCTTGGTCTTGTCGCGTCGAATATTGATATCGTTCGCCATGGGTTCCCCTTACTTCCCGGTCTTGCCGGCCTTGCGGCGGATGACTTCGCCGGTGTACATGACACCCTTGCCCTTGTAAGGCTCGGGCTTGCGGAACTTCCTGATGTCGGCGGCGACCTGGCCCACCAGCTGCCGGTCGATGCCGGTCACGACGATATGGGTGGTCTTCTCGACGGCCATCTGGATGCCAGCGGGGGCCTCGTACTTGATGGGATGGCTGTAGCCGAGCTCGAGGTTGAGCTTGGCGCCGTCCATGGCGGCCTTATAGCCGACGCCGACGATGTCCAGTTCCTTCTTCCAGCCTTCGGTCACGCCGGTGACGGCATTGCCGAGCAGGGCGCGGGTCAGGCCGTGATAGGCACGGGTCTGGGCTTCATCGTTGGCGCGGGTGAGGCTCACGGAGTCGGCCTGGACGTCGAGCGTGATCCCCGCGGGGATCGGGCAGGTGAGCTTGCCCTTGGCGCCCTCGACGACGGCCTCGGACCCGGTGACTGTGACCTTCACGCCCTTGGGCAGCGTCACGGGCTTCTTTCCGATTCGAGACATGGTGGATTCCTTAGATGAGGGCGGAGGATCCGCCCATTTCAGGATTGGGTTACCAGACGTGGGCGAGGATTTCGCCGCCGACGTTCTGCTTCTTGGCGTCCTTGCCCGTCAGGAGACCCTTCGGGGTGGACAGGATGGCGATGCCGAGGCCGCCGTGGACCTCGGGGATCTCCTGCGCGCCGGTGTAGATGCGCAGGCCGGGACGGGACACGCGGCGCAGGCCGTGGATCACGTTCTCCTTGTCCTTCACGTACTTCAGATTGACGATGAGATACACGCGGTTCTCATGCTCGACCTGCTTGAAGGAGTGGATGTAGCCCTCCTGCTTCAAGATGCCGCAGAGACCGGCCTTGATCTTGGAGGCGGGCACCACCACGGCATCGTGACCGGCCATGATGCCGTTACGAATGCGGGTGAGGTAGTCAGCGATGGGATCGGTATGCATGGTCCCCTCTCCTTACCAGCTGGACTTCTGGACGCCCGGCAGCTCGCCGTTGAGGGCGAACTTGCGGAAGCACAGACGGCAGAGTTCAAACTTGCGCATGAAGCCCCGGGGCCGGCCGCAGCACTTGCAGCGATTGCGGTGCTGGGTCGAGAACTTCGGCTTGCGCGAATCCTTGACGATCTTCGAAATCTTGGCCATCGGTATGATCTCCTTAGCCTATTTGCGGAAGGGCATACCGAGGTGGGCCAGCAGGGCCCGCGCTTCGGCGTCGTTGGCGGCGGTGGTCACGAACGTGATGTTCATGCCCTTCATCTTGTCCACGCGGGAGTAGTCGATCTCCTGGAAGATCAGCTGGTCCTTGAGGCCCAGGGTGTAGTTGCCGCGGCCATCGAAGGACTTGGTGGGCACGCCGCGGAAATCGCGGACGCGGGGAAGGGACAGGGTCACCAGGCGGTCGAAGAACTCCCACATGCGGGGACCGCGCAGGGTCACCATGCAGGCGATGGGCATGCCGGCGCGCAGCTTGAACTGGGCGACGCTCTTCTTGGCCTTGCGCACGACGGCCTTCTGGCCGGCGATGGCGGTGAGCTCGTCCACGGCCACGTCCAGGACCTTGATGTTCTGGATGGCATCGCCGACGCCCATGTTGATGACGATCTTCTGCAGGCGGGGCACCTGCATGGCGGAGGAGAAGGCGAACTCCTCCTTGAGCTTCGACACCACCTCCTGGTGGTAGCGAGCCTTGACGCGGGGCTCCGCGTGGTCCTGCTTGGCAGTCATGGATTCCTCCATTTCCGTGGGGCGGCTATGCCCCAGGGGTTCGGGAGAGCGGGGGGGCTTGGGAACGGCGGTCCGGCCCGTTTCCCCCCAACCTCAGTTGTCATGGCGCGGGATGCGCCGTGGTGCTCCGCCCCGCGCACGGGGCAGAATGACCATCCTCCCACGAATGCGGGAGGATGGAAAGCGGTTTACTCGGGGCGCTTGCGGGTGCCCTTGCCGGTCTTGGGGTCGAGGATCATGACGTTGGAGGCGTGGATGGAGGCCTCCTTCTCGATGATCCCGCCACCCTCGCCGGTCTGCGGATTGGGCTTGGTGGCCTTCTTGATCATGTTGATGCCGGCGATGACCACGCGGTTGGTGGCGGGGCTGACCTTGGAGATGGTCCCGGTCTTGCCCTTCTCCTTGCCGGCGATGACGACGACCTGGTCGCCCTTCTTGAGCTTCATCTTGGTGGTGGCTTCCATTACAGCACCTCAGGGGCGAGGGAGACGATCTTCATGTACTTCCGCTCGCGCAGCTCGCGGGCCACGGGGCCGAAGACACGGGTGCCGACGGGCTCGCCATCCTTCTTGATGATGACGGCGGCGTTCTCGTCGAAGCGGATGTAGGAGCCGTCCTTGCGGCGGTAGGCCTTGCGCTGGCGGACGATCACGGCCTGGACGACGGCCTTCTTCTTGACCGTGCCGCCCGGGATCGCTTCCTTCACGGAGGCGGTGATCACGTCGCCGAGCTGCGCGATCTTGCCCACACCGCCGCCCAGGGGCAGGATGCAGCAGATCTTCTTGGCGCCGGAGTTGTCGGCGACGGTGAGCATGGTTCCCATCTGGATCATGTGAGCTCCTTACTCGCCGGCCTTCTGGACGATCTCGAGGACCGTCCAGCGCTTGCGCTTGGAAAGGGGGCGGGTCTCCACGATCTTGACCACGTCGCCGATGCCGCAGGCGTTGGTCTCATCGTGAGCCATGAACTTGGCGGTCTGCTTGACCGTACGGTGGTAGAGCGGGTGCTGGAACTTGCGCTCCACCTTCACCACCACGGTCTTGTCGGCCTTGTTGGAGACCACGACGCCGTTACGAATCATCTTGTTTTCGAGGCTCATGGGATCTCCTAGGCCAGCTTCGTCGCCAGGGCGGTTTTGACACGGGCGAGCTCACGGCGAGTCTTGCGGATCTCGGCGGTGTTCTCGACCTGGCCCACGGCGTGCTGGAAGCGGAGGGTGAAGCGCTTGGCGGCCAGTTCGGCCTCCAGCTGCGCCAGCTCCTCGACGCTCTTGCCGGTCAAATCGGAAAAGGGGTTCTTCTTGGTCATGGCTCTCACTCCTCCGGCGGCGTGCGGCTGACGAACTCGGACGCGACGGACAGCTTCATCTGGGCCAGGCGCAGGGCTTCGCGCGCGATCTCCTCGGTCACCCCCTCCATCTCGAAGAGGATGCGGCCGGGGCGGATCACCGCCACCCAGCCGTCCGGAGCCCCCTTGCCGGAGCCCATGCGGGTTTCCGCGGGCTTCGAGGTGGTGGGACGGTCGGGGAAGATGCGGATCCAGATCTTGCCGCCGCGCTTGATGTGGCGGGTCATGGCGATACGGGCGGCCTCGATCTCACGGTTCGTGAGCCAGCAGTGCTCGATCGCCTTGAGGCCGTAGTCACCGAAGGCGAGATCGTTGCCACGGGTGGCGACGCCGCGGGTGCGGCCCTTCTGGGTTTTGCGGTTCTTGACCTTCTTGGGCATCAACATGGATTCACCTCAGCGCTTCACGGTCTCGGCAACCTGGTCGCCCAGATTCACCCAAACCTTGATGCCGATGATCCCGTAGGTCGTGCGGGCCTCGGCGAAACCGTAGTCAACACCCGCGCGGATGGTCTGCAGGGGCATCTGGCCGGAGAGGTAGTCCTCGGTCCGGGCGATCTCGGCACCGTTCAAGCGGCCCGAGACCTTGATCTTGAAGCCCTTGGCGCCGAAGCGGATCGCGGCCTCCTCAGCCTTGCGCATGGCACGGCGGAAGGCGATGCGGCGCTCGAGCTGCTGGGCCACGCCCTCGGCCACCAGCTGGGCATCGACCTCAGGCTTCTTGATCTCCTGGATGTCGACGGACACGGGGCGGTTGAGGCGCTTCTGGAGGTCTTCGCGCAGCTTGTCGATCTCCGCGCCCTTGCGGCCGATCACGATGCCGGGGCGGGCGGTGAAGATGCGCACGGTGACCTTGTCCGCGGCGCGCTCGATGTCGATCTTCGAGATCATCGCGTTGAGGCTGTGCAGCTGCTTCTTGAGTTCGCGGCGGAGCTTGATGTCCTCGTGGAGCAGCGAAGAGTACTCGCGCTTGGAGAACCACTTGCTGCGCCAGTTCTTCTGGTAGACGAGGCGGAACCCGTACGGGTGGACTTTCTGACCCATGACTACTCCTCCCCGGCCGCGGACGCGAGCTGGATGGTGATGTGGCAGGTGCGCTTCTGGACCCGATAGGCGCGACCCATGGGCGCAGGACGGACGCGCTTCATGCGGAAGCCCTCGTCCACGAACGCGGACTTCACCATCAGCTCGTCCGGATTGACAGAGGGATTCTTGTCGATGGCGTTGGCCACGGCGGAATCCAGGAGCTTGCGGATGGGGGCGGCGGCGTACTTCTTGGCCTGCGCGAGCACCCACTGGGCCTCGCCGACGTGCTTGCCGCGGATCATGTCCACCACGAGGCGGGCCTTCTGGGCCGAACCGCGCAGGTGGCGAACGGTGGCGCTGGAAACGATCTCAGCCATCGCTACTTCCCCTTCGCCTTGGAATCGGACTTGCCGGCGTGACCCTTGAACGTGCGGGTCAGCGAGAATTCGCCGAGCTTGTGACCGATCATGTTCTCGGTGACATAAACAGGAATGAACTTGTTGCCGTTGTGCACGGCGAGGGTCAGTCCGATCATCTGCGGGATGACCGTCGACCGGCGGGACCAGGTCTTGATCACGCGCTTGTCGTTGGCCGCCTGGGCGACTTCCACCTTCTTCTGGAGGTGGGCGTCAATGAACGGGCCTTTTTTCAGGGATCGTGCCATTGTCGTGTCTCCTAGTTGATCCGCTTGACGATGAACTTGTCCGTGCGACGGTTGCCACGGGTCTTGTAGCCGCGGGTCGGCTGACCCCAGGGCGTCACGGGGTGACGGCCACCGGAGGTGCGTCCCTCGCCACCACCGTGCGGGTGGTCGACGGGGTTCATGACCACGCCGCGGACGGTCGGGCGGATGCCCTTCCAGCGGGTGCGGCCGGCCTTGCCGATCTGGATGTTCTCGTGCTGCAGGTTGCCGACGGTGCCGATGGTCGCGTAGCACTCGAGGTGGATCTTGCGGATCTCGCCGGAGGGCATGCGGAGCTGGGCGTAGTCGTCTTCCTTGGCCACGAGCTGGGCGAAGGTGCCGGCGGCGCGGGCGATCTGGCCGCCCTTGCCGGGCTTCATCTCGATGTTGTGGACGGTGTTGCCGACCGGGATGTTCCGCAGGGGGAGCGCGTTGCCCACCAGGATGTCGGCGTTCTTGCCGGCCACCACGGTGCGGCCCACTTCCAGGCCGTCGGGGGCCAGGATGTAGCGCTTCTCGCCGTCGGCGTAGACCAGCAGGGCGATGCGGGCGGTGCGGTTGGGATCGTACTCGATGGTCGCGACCTTGGCCGGCACTTCCAGCTTGTTGCGCTTGAAGTCGATGATGCGGTACTGGCGCTTGTGGCCACCGCCGATGTGGCGGGTGGTGATCCGGCCGGTGTTGGAGCGGCCTCCAGTGCGGTTCTTCTTGGCAATCAGGGAACGCTCAGGCGTATCCGTCGTGATTTCCTCGAAGCCGAACTTGGACATGCCGCGCTGACCGGGGGTCGTGGGCTTGAGCTGCTTGATGCTCATGGTTGTCCTCTTGCCTCAGGGTTGAAAGGGGCGGGCGATAGTGGGCAAAGCTTTTCCGTCCGCCATGGATCGCCTTACTCGGACGCGGGTGCGCCCGCGGCGAGTTCGACATAGGCCTTCTTGCGGGGGCTGGACGTCCCCACGAAACGGCCCAGACGCTTGGTCCGGCTGGGGATCCGCACGGTGCGGATGCCCTTCACCTTGGACTGGAGCAGGAGCTCCACGGCTTCCTTGATCTGGTGCTTGGTGGCCCAGGTGGCCACCTCGAACACCTGGATGTTCTTCTCGCGCAGGATCTGACCCTTCTCGGTGAGGAGGGGCTTGCGGATCACGTCGAAGATCTTGGTCATGGCTTCACCACCTCCTGGAGGGCCAGGACGGCTTCCTTGGAGAAGATCACCTGGTCGTACTTGAGGAGCTCATAGACGTTGACGCCCAGGCTCTCGATCGTCTGCAGCTTCGGGTTGTTGCCCGCGGCCTGGGAGAGCTTCTCGCTGGCCTCGGCACCCACCAGAAGGGCGGAGCCGGTGACGCCGAGCTTGCCCAGCGTCTGGACCAGGGCCTTGGTCTTGTGGGACTCGACTTCCCAGTTCTCGACCACCAGGATCTGGCCGCTGGCCAGCTTGGCGGACAGCGCGTTGCGCAGGGCCGCGCGCCGGGCCTTCTTGGGGAAGGCGTAGTCATAGGAACGGGGGTGCGGACCGTGGGTGGTGCCGCCGCCCTTCCACAGCGGGCTGCGGATGGAGCCCACGCGGGCGCGGCCGGTGCCCTTCTGCTTCCAGAGCTTCTTGCCGGAGCCGCTGACTTCCCACTTGTCCTTGGTCTTGGCAGTGCCGGCGCGGCGCTTGGCCAGGAAGTGGCGGACCGCTTCCCAGATCAGGTGCTCGTTCAGGTCCTCGAGCTTGAACACCTCGGGCAGGAGGTCGACGGTGCCGACCTGCTTGTTGTCGAGGTTGACGACGGGGTGCTGGAACGCTGCCATCCTAGGCCTCCTGCTTGATGACGATGTACCCACCCTTGGGGCCGGGGACGGCGCCCTTGATGAGCAGCAGGTTGTTCTCGGCGTCCACCTTGGCGATCTCCAGGTTGCGCACGGTCACCTGGGCGTCGCCCATGTGGCCGGCCATGCGCATGCCGGGGAAGACGCGGCTGGGGTAGCTCGACTGGCCGATGGAGCCGGGAGCGCGGTGGAACATGGAGCCGTGGGTCGCACGGCCGCCCGCGAAGTGGTGCCGCTTGATGACGCCGGCGAAGCCCTTGCCCTTGCTGATGCCGGTGACGTTCACCTTGGTCTTCGCCTCGAAGGCGCTGGCCAGGACGCTGTCGCCGGGCTTGGCGGCGTCGGAGGCGTCCACCTTGATCTCGCGGAGCACGCGGACCGGGGCGACACCCAGCTTCTCGCAGTGGCCCTTCTCGGCCTTGGAGGCGCGCTTGCCGCCATTGGGGTCGACGAAACCGATCTGGACCGCTTCGTAGCCGTCCTTGGCGGAGGTCTTGCGCTGCACGATCACGCAGGGGCCGGCCTGGATGACCGTCACGGGGACGATCTGGCCCTGCTCATTGAAGATCTGGGTCATCCCCAGCTTCTTGCCGATGATTCCTTTGGACATGTCTTCTCCCCCCTCTACCTGTTGCCCTGACGGCTGAAGACCTTGATCTCCACGTCGACGCCAGCGGGCAGATCCAGGCGCATGAGGGTGTCCACGGTGTTCTGGGTCGGGTTCAGGATGTCGAGCAGCCGCTTGTGCGTGCGGATCTCGAACTGGTCCCGGCTCTTCTTGTCCACGTGGGGGGAACGGTTCACGGTGTACTTGTTCGTCCGGGTGGGGAGGGGGATGGGCCCGGCCACCTGGGCGCCCGTGCGCTTGGCGGTGTCCACGATCTCGCGGGTGCTCTGATCGAGCAGACGGTGGTCGAAGGCACGCAAACGGATGCGGATGTTGTCTTTCATGCTCACTCCATTGGGACGGGAACCGTCCATAGACGTGGGGCGCTGACCGCCCATGTAAATCCGTCCCAACGACAGGGACAGGGCTGATCAGCATAACAAAAGCCGCTGTAAATTCAACGGCTTTTTGAGAGAACGCACGACCTCCCGGAGGAGGAAGCGGTGGATCAGGAGGCCCGGCAACCCGAAGGTTCGAAGGATGACCTCACCCCGAGAGGGGCTAAAACAATCAACTAAAGGTCTTGCTTAACTCCAAAACGGGCAAAGCCCGCTTTGGAGCTGGGAACAACTACTTGGCACCCTTCACTTTGGCCACGATTTCTTCGGCCACGTTCCGGGGAGCCTCTTCGTAGTGCGAGAACTGCATGGTGTAGTTGCCGCGGCCCTGGGTCATGCCGCGGAGGGTGGTGGAGTAGGCGAACATCTCGGCCAGGGGCACCTTGGCGGTGACGACCTTGGAGCCGGCCCGGTCCTCCATGTTCTCGATGCGGCCCCGGCGGCTGTTCAGGTTGCCGATGACGTCACCCATGTAGTCCTCGGGGACCACGACCTCGACGGCCATGATGGGCTCGAGGATCACGGGGGAGGCCTTCTCGCAGCCGGCCTTGAAGCCCATGGAGCCCGCGATCTTGAACGCCATTTCGTTGGAGTCCACGTCGTGGTAGCTGCCGTCGTAGATGGTGACCTTGATGTCGACGCAGGGGTAGCCCGCGAGGACGCCGGACTGCATGGCCTCCTGGATGCCCTGGTCCGTGGGCTTGATGTATTCCTTGGGCACCACGCCGCCCTTGATGTCGTTGATGAACTCGTAGCCCTTGCCGGACTCGTTGGGCTCGATGATGAGCTTGACGTGGCCGTACTGGCCGCGGCCGCCCGACTGGCGCACGAACTTGCCTTCGGCCTCCACGCGCTTCCGGATGGTCTCGCGGTAGGCCACCATGGGCTTGCCCACGTTGGCCTCGACCTTGAACTCGCGCATCATGCGGTCGACGATGATCTCGAGGTGCAGCTCGCCCATGCCGGCGATGATGGTCTGGTTGGTCTCGGGGTCGGACTTCACCTTGAAGGTGGGATCCTCCTGGGCCAGGCGGCTCAGGGCGACGCCCATCTTCTCCTGGTCGGCCTTGGTCTTGGGCTCGATGGCCACCTGGATCACGGGATCCGGGAAGTCCATGGACTCGAGGATCACGGGGTGGTTCTCGTCGCAGATGGTCTGGCCGGTCAGCACGTCCTTGAGGCCCACGGCGGCGGCGATGTCGCCGGTGCGGACCTCCTCGATGTCCTCGCGCTTGTTGGCGTGCATCTGGAGGAGGCGGCCGATGCGCTCACGGCGGCCCTTGGCGGCGTTGTAGACGCCCGAGCCGGCGCTCAGGACACCGGAGTAGATGCGGATGAAGGCGAGCGAGCCCACGAAGGGGTCGGCCATGATCTTGAAGATGAGGGCCGCGAAGGGCTCCTTGTCGTCGGCCTTGCGCTCCACCTCGTTGCCGTCGGCATCGACGCCCTTGATGGCGGCGATGTCCAGGGGCGAGGGCATGTAGCTCACCACCGCGTCGAGCATGGGCTGGACGCCCTTGTTCTTGAAGGCGGAGCCGCACATCATCGGCGTGAACGCCAGGCTGATGCAGCCCTTGCGGATGCCCGTGCGGATCTCATCCTCGGTCAGCTCTTCGCCGCCCAGGTACTTGTCCATGAGCGAGTCATCGGTCTCGGCGACCATCTCGATCATCTTCTCGCGCCACTCCTTGGCCGTCTCCACGAGGTCCGCGGGGATCTCGCCGTAGATGACCTTGAAGCCCTTGTCGCCCTCGTCGAAGGTGAGGCCCTTCATCAGCACGAGGTCCACCACGCCCTTGAAGTTCTCCTCGGCGCCGATGGGAACCTGGATGGGCATGGGCCGCGCCTTGAGGCGGGTCTTCATCATCTCCACCACGCGGAAGAAGTCCGCGCCGGGGCGGTCCATCTTGTTCACGAAGGCCATGCGGGGCACGCCGTACTTGTCGGCCTGGCGCCACACGGTCTCGGACTGGGGCTCCACGCCGCCCACCGCGCAGAACACGGCGCAGGCGCCGTCCAGCACGCGCAGGGAGCGCTCCACCTCGGCCGTGAAGTCCACGTGGCCGGGGGTGTCGATGATGTTGATGCGGTGCTCCACGTCCTTCAGCTGGCCCGTCTGGGGGACCCAGGCGGCCGTGATGGCGGCGGAGGTGATGGTGATGCCCCGCTCCTGCTCCTGCACCATCCAGTCGGTGGTCGCCGCACCCTCATGCACCTCGCCGATCTTGTGGATCTTGCCGGTGTAGTAGAGGATGCGCTCCGTCGTGGTGGTCTTGCCGGCATCGATGTGCGCCATGATGCCGATGTTCCGGTAGCGCTCGAGGGGGGTCTGACGGGCCACAGCGGCCTCCTGAAAGGATCAAAACGGAATCGGAGTCGAGGGTGCTTCAAAGACCTTCGCGGAAGGAGCCGCCGGATCGGCGGCTCCTTCCGGTCGGACGGGCTACTACCAGCGGAAGTGCGCGAAGGCCTTGTTGGCCTCGGCCATCTTGTGGACGTCGTCCTTCTTCTTGATCGCGGCGCCGCGGAAGTTCATGGCGTCCAGGATCTCGCCGGCCAGCTTGTCGCGCATGGTGCGCTCGCCACGGGAGGCAGAGTAGGTCTTCAGCCAGCGCATGGCCAGGGACTGGCGGCGGTTCTGGGGAACCTCCACGGGCACCTGGTAGGTGGCGCCGCCCACGCGGCGGGACTTGACTTCCACCGAGGGCTTGATGTTGTTGAGGGCCTTCTGGAAGGCCTCAAGGGCCTCCTCACCGGACTTCTTGGCGACGATTTCGAGTGCACCGTAGAGGATGCGCTCGGCGGTAGCCTTCTTGCCGCGCTCCATGAGGATGTTCACGAACTTGGAGACGGTGAGGCTGTTGTAGACGGGATCCGGGAGGATCTCACGCTTGGCGGGTGCGTTGCGACGGGCCATGTTTCACCTCCCCTACTTCTTCTTGGCCGGCGCGGCGCCAGCCTTGGGGCGCTTGGCGCCGTACTTGGAACGGGACTGGTTGCGGCCCGCGACGCCAGTGGCGTCCAGGGTGCCGCGGACCACGTGGTAGCGCACGCCCGGCAGGTCCTTCACGCGGCCGCCGCGGATGAGCACGATGCTGTGCTCCTGCAGGTTGTGGCCCACGCCCGGGATGTAGGTCGTGCACTCGATGCCGTTGGTGAGGCGCACGCGGGCCACCTTGCGAAGCGCGGAGTTCGGCTTCTTCGGGGTGGTGGTGAACACGCGGGTGCACACGCCGCGCTTCTGCGGGCAGGCGTCGAGCGCGGGGCTCTTGGTCTTGTTCTGGAACGTCTTCCGCCCAATGCGGATCAACTGATTGATGGTAGGCACACCATCCTCCAAGGAAGGCGCCGGGTTTTCCGGGCCTGGGCCCGAGAGGTTCGCCGCGTTGGAGGCTTCGGGGAACGTCGGACGGATGAAATCCTGCGCCGGCCCACGGGGCCGGAACCATCTAGGCTAACGGAATGGCCTGGAAAGTCAACGCGCCAAGCCAAAACAAGAGACCGGCATCACCCGGCCAGGGGGCAGCCGCAGCCCCCGGCGGCGCAGCCATGGCCGCTCTTGGGGGTCTCCGGGGCCGATACCGCGGGCTCGGAGGCCGCGCTCTTGTACCAGCCTCCCCCGGCCAGGGTGAAGCCCGCCACGGAGACCTGGCGCCGCATCCCGCTCGCCAGGCCGCAGGCCGGGCAGGCGTGGACCTCGGGCGCGGACATGCTCTCCAGCTTCTCCTCGGACCGGCCACAAGCTTCACAACGGTATTCATAGAGCGGCATGGCAGACTTCTCCCGGGACTTCTCCCTGAACCGATCATTTTATCCCAGCTGGTTAGATGCCGTCACCGATCCGTTTCTTCCAGAGCCCTGAAGCCTTCCTCGCGGCCGTTCCCCGGCCGGGGATCCTCTGCTTCACCAACGGCTGCTTCGACCTGATCCATCCGGGCCACGTGCAGTACCTCGCCGAGGCCCGCGCCCTCGGCGACTTCCTCGTAGTGGGCCTCAACAGCGATGCCTCGGTGGCCCGGCTCAAGGGCCCGAGCCGCCCCCTCCAGGACGAGGCGGCCCGCGCCGCCATCCTGCTGGGGCTGCGGAGCGTCGACGCGGTCATCCGCTTCGATGAGGACACACCGCTGGAGCTCATCACCGCCCTCCGGCCGGATGTGCTGGTGAAGGGCGGCGACTACACCCCTGAGACCGTGGTGGGCCGAGAGATCGTGGAAGGTAGGGGCGGAAAGCTTGTGCTTCTGCCCTTCCTCCCGGGGCACAGCACCTCCCGCATCGAGCAGCGGATCCGCAGCGGGCGCGGTGTCACGCTTGAACCGCACGAATAGACCGTTCGGATGATCCGGTTGTGACAGTTACCCGCTAGGCTGGGACCGGCCTTGCTTCGAGGCCCGTTTTTGCCGGAGGTTCCATGCGTCACCACGTTGCCCTCACGCTCGCCCTGCTGGGCTTGCCCCTCGCCGCCCAGGACATCACCGGCGGCCTGCAGACAGGTCTGTCACTACCAGTCGGGGATCTGAAGGACAAGGATGGCCTCGGTACCAACCAGTTCTTCGGCGCCCACGTCGGCGGCCACCTCGACTTCAACATCACCCCGCACCATCAGGTCCGCGCCCAGCTGACCTACCACAGCCTTCCCGGCTCCGGCTGGGGCGGCTTCTCCGACGATCAGAACGACTACAAGATCCTGCAGGTCGGCGCCGACTGGGTCTACAACTTCCAGAGCCCGAACCAGGGCTGGTACACCATCGCCGGCGCCTCTATCAACAGCGTCAAGGACGAGTGGGAGTTCACCAATGGGAACGGCTTCCGGATCAGCGGCAGCGCCAGCCAGAGCGGCAAGCTGGGCCTCCGCGGCGGCGGTGGCTACACCTTCAATCGGATGTTCTCCCTGGAAGGCACGCTGAACCAGGTGTTCGTAGACAAGAACGGCAGCGACGGCCTTGGCTTCGACACCGCCACCTGGGCCCAGGTCAGCGCCGTGTTCCGCTTCGGGCGATAGGCTTTCTTCCACTCACGAAAACGGGCCGCAATCGCGGCCCGTTTTCGTGAGAACCGGAAAAGCTAAAGCAGCGGAGACAGCAGCTGCCAGTACTTGGGCAGGGGCCAGAGGTCCGCGTCGCAGGCCTCTTCCAGGTGGTCCAGCACCTCCCGGAGGGCGTGCTTGGCCTCATTGACCTTCTTGCCGAAGGCCTCGGTGCGGGCGTGCAGGTCCTCAAGGGCGTCGGCCTCGGCCAGGGCCGTCTTCATCGCGGAAAGACGCGCCTGGGCCTCGCCGGCCAGGGTGGCCTGGGCCTGGAGGGCGGCCTTCAGGGTCTCGGGCACCGCGATGCCGACGGCAGCCAGCCGCCCGAGGCTCTTGGCCCTGGCCCCGAGGTCGGCGGTGATGGAGGGCAGGATCTGGGTCTCCGCCATCTCGCGCAGGACCTGGGTCTCGATGGCGATGGCCTTCTGGTACTGCTCGTGGCGGATGTGGATGCGGGACTCCAACTCGCCCTCGGACAGGATGCCCGGCTTGGAGAACACGGCCTTGGCCGCGGCGGCCTCCCAGATGTGGAGTGCGGCCACGGTGTCCTTGGCGTGGGGCAGGCCGCGGCGCTCGGCCTCGACCTTCCACTCCTCGGCGTAGCCGTTGCCCTCGAAGCGGATGGCCTTGGTCTCGATGATGGCCTGGCGCACGACGGACAGGACGGCGGCCTTGTGCTCCTTGCCGGACTTGATCTCGACGTCGAGCTTGGCGTTGAGGCCTTCAAGCGCCTCGGCCACGGCGGCGTTGATCACGGTCAGGGGCAGCGCGATGGGCTGGCTGGAGCCCACGGCGCGGAACTCGAACTTGTTGCCCGTGAAGGCGAAGGGACTGGTGCGGTTCCGGTCCGTGGCATCCTTCTCGATGCGGGGCAGGTTGCCGATGCCGAGATCGAGGATACGCTGGGTGGAGGCATCCGCCGCGTCCCCCTTCTCGATGGCGTCGAGGATGTGGCTGAGCTGGGCGCCGAGGAAGGCGGACATGATGGCCGGCGGCGCCTCGTTGGCGCCCAGGCGGTGGTCGTTGCCGGCGCTGGCGATGGCAGCGCGGAGCAGGCCGCCGTGGGTGTGGATGGCCTTCAGCGTGGCGCTGAGGAAGTAGAGGAACTGCAGGTTCTCCTCGGGCGTCTGGCCGGGCTCCAGCAGGTTCTGGCCCTCGTCCGTGGCCAGGCTCCAGTTCACGTGCTTGCCGCTGCCGTTGACGCCGGCGAAGGGCTTTTCGTGGAGCAGGATGGCCAGGCCGTGCCGCTCACCCACGGACTTGAGCAGCTCCATGAGCAGCTGGTTGTGGTCGCTGGCGATGTTGGCGGCCTCGTAGATGGGCGCGATCTCGAACTGGTTGGGGGCCACCTCGTTGTGGCGGGTCTTGGCGGGGATGCCCAGCTTGAAGCACTCCAGCTCGACCTCCTGCATGAAGCCGAGGACGCGCTCCTTGATGCTGCCGAAGTAGTGGTCCTCCAGCTCCTGGCCCTTGGGGGGCTTGGCACCCTGGAGGGTGCGGTTGGCGAACATGAGGTCCGGCCGCTGCTGGGCCAGCTCCAGGTCCACGGCGAAGTACTCCTGTTCGGGACCGCACTGCGCAATGACGGAATTGGCCTTCACGCCGAAGTGGGCCAGGCCCTCGACGGCCTGCCGGGACAGGACGTCCATGGAGCGCAGCAGGGGCACCTTGTGGTCCAGGGCCTCGCCGTGGTACCCGACGAAGGCGGTGGGGATGCAGAGCGTCTTGCCCAGGGGCCCTTCCATGAGGAAGGCCGGGCTGGCGGGATCCCAGGCCGTGTAGCCGCGGGCCTCGAAGGTGGCGCGCAGGCCGCCGCTGGGGAAGGAGCTGGCGTCGGGCTCGCCCTGGATGAGCTGGCCGCCGCTGAAGCGCTCGATGACCTGGCCCGGCTCGTCCCAGGCGATGAAGGCGTCGTGCTTCTCGGCCGTGGCGCCGGTCATGGGCAGGAACCAGTGGGTGAAGTGGGTGCAGCCCTGCTCCAGGGCCCAATCCTTCATGGCCTGGGCGACGCTCTTGGCCACTTCGGGCGACAGGGCCTCGCCGCGCTTCAGCGCCTGGCGGTAGGCCTTGTAGACATCCTTCTGCAGCCGGTCGCGCATGGTGCGCTCGCTGAACGTGTTGCAGCCGAAGTACTGGCTGATCTTGAGCTGATCCAGCCGTGAGATGCTGGAAGTGTCTGGCGCCGGCGCCTTGGCCATGTGTCCCCCCTTGGACGTTGAACGATGAAGGTAAATAAAAATAAACCGATGTCCGCCCCTCGGGGGCAGCCATCGGATTCCCACATCCAACTGGATCCTGCGATCCAAGCACAGGATACAGGAAACCCGCTTGTGGCAACAGGGGTTTCCGCGCCCGAGCGCGCCCTTTCCCTCCTCGGGGACCTCCGGCGCCACCAGGAGAGGGTGCCTAGCCCCGCCGCCCTGGCCTGGGAGCGGGCGGCCTTCGCCGAGGTGTTCGACCATGAGGGGCCGGGCGAGCGCATCCGCGGGTTCCTGGAGAAGGAACTAGAATGAGTGCCATGGACATGACCGCCCCCTACGTCCCCGACCTCGAGAGCATCCCCGCGGGGATCGACCTGCCCGCCGAGATCCGGCGGCTCAAGGCCGAGCGGCGGGCCGTGCTCCTGGCCCACTACTACCAGGAGCCCGAGATCCAGGACCTGGCTGACTTCGTGGGCGACAGCCTCCAGCTCAGCCAGCAGGCCGCCAAGGCCGACGCCGACGTCATCGCCTTCTGCGGTGTCCACTTCATGGCCGAGACCGCCAAGATCCTCAACCCCGCCAAGACCGTGGTCATCCCCGACATGGACGCGGGCTGCAGCCTGGCGGACCGCTGCCCGGCGGACTACTTCGCCGAGTGGCTGAAGCAGTACCCGGATCACGACGTCGTCAGCTACATCAACTGCTCGGCAGGCGTGAAGGCCCTCAGCACCGTCATCTGCACCAGCAGCAATGCGGTGCGGGTGGTGGAGAGCCTCCCGAAGGACCGCAAGATCGTCTTCGCACCCGACCGCCACCTGGGCAAGTGGGTCATGAAGCAGACCGGCCGCGACATGGTGCTGTTCCCGGGCTTCTGCATCGTGCATGAGCAGTTCACGGCCAAGCGCCTGGCGGCCCTCAAGGCCCAGCACCCGGAGGCCAAGCTCATCGCCCATCCCGAGTGCGACGCCACGGTCAGCCAGCTGGCGGATTTCGTGGGCAGCACGGCGGCCCTGCTCAACTTCGTGGCCAAGGACAGCGCCAGGGCCTTCATCGTGGCCACCGAGGCGGGCATCCTCCACCAGATGCGCCAGCGGCGGCCGGATGCCGAGCTGATCCCCGCCCCCGCCGACAGCGGCTGCAACTGCAGCCTCTGCCCCTACATGAAGCTCAACAGCCTGGAGAAGCTCTACCTCTGCCTGCGGGACCTGAAGCCGGAGATCCACCTGGACGAGGCCGTGCGGGTGAAGGCCCTCAAGCCCCTGGAGCGGATGCTCGCCCTGGGTTAGGCCCCCCGGAAGGGCCCGGCGGCCGCTAAGCTGGCTGTCACCCCCTTCCGCCGAGCCCCCATGTACCGCCACCGCGCCTCCCGGTTCCGCCTCATCCACCCCAGCCTGGGCCTCTCGCGCTGGCAGCGCCTCCAGCAGCAGAGCGGCATCGCCCTGCTGGTCCTGGCCGGCCTGGTGGTCACGGCCCTGCTCATGGCCGCGCCCCGCTACTACCTGAATGACCAGGTCAGCACCGCCCAGCAGGCCTACATGGATGCCCACTGGGTGGACCACGAGGCCGTCGAGCGGCACTGGAAGAGCCTCCCGATCCTCCACAGCGTCCGCCGGGGCGACGAGGAGGATGTGCGCCGCCTCCTCGAGGACCAGCCCCTGGTGGTGGCCCTGCTGGACCGCTTCGAGGGCCGCCGCCTCTGGGTGCGCGAGGGGGACCGCCTGGTGGTTCCCAAGGACGCCGCCCTGGCCCAGCAGTACCTGGGCTGGATGACCCACGCCGAGACCGCCCAGCGCTTCGAGTGGAACCCGCCGCGGGAGCAGGACCCGGATTTCGGGAAGGTCGCCACCGTGGTCCTCCTCTCCGACCGCTGGCTGGTGATCAAGCGCTGGCGGCCGGGCGCGCCCGAGGTGGAGCGGGAGCTGGGGATCGCCCTGGCCCCCCGCCGGGCCCTGCGCATGGGCCTGCTCCGGGAATCGGACGCCAACCGGCGGGACCTGAAGCCCCAGCCCTGGGGCGCCCAGCCCAACCTCCAGGCGGACCCCCAGCGGCTGGTGACCCTGCCCCTGGGCTCCTCCACCAAGACCAACGCCTTCGGGGATGGGTGGTACCTGGCGGGAGTCGCCTTCGACGAAGAGCAGGTCACCTTCCGGAAGTCCCTGAAGTATCAGAGGCGGCTGATCTCCGGCGCGGCCCTCTCCGTGGGCTTGGCCGTGCTGCTCGGCCTCTGGCTGCGCCACCGGGCCCGCCGCAAGGCCGAGCTGGACGCGGACCGCATGGCCTCCATGACCCACAGCCTCAAGACCCCCCTGGCCATCCTCAAGTTCCGCTGCGATTCCCTGCGCCTGGGCCGCCTCGATCCGGACCGGGCCGACGAGGAGCTGCTGAAGATCAGCGAAGAGGTGGACCACCTCACCACCATCATCGAGACCGGCCTGCGGGTGATCCGCGGCAGCGGCGCCTCGGGCCCCCGGGGCCAGGCCAACCCGGCCTGGTTCCAGGAGGTGGCGGAGGATCTCCGCCCGGGCTTCGATGCCGAGGGCCGCCCCCTCGATTTGAAGCTCGCCCCGGAGGCCGGCCACGCCCCGCTGCCCTCCCTGCGGGCGGCCGTGCTCACCCTGGTGGAGAACGCCCTGGCCCACGGCAAGGGCCGCGTCACCCTGGAGACCTGGCGGGCCCGTCGCCGGTTCTGCATCCAGGTCAGCGACGAGGGCGGGCTCGATCCCCACCAGCTCAAGGTCCTCGGCAAACCCTTCCAGAGGATCCGGGAATCGGGCAAGGAGGGCTTCCTCCGTGAAGGCCAGGGACTGGGCCTGAGCCTCCTCGTCCAGGTGGCCGACCAGGAAGGCTGGGGCCTCACCTTCGCCTCCGGCCCCGGCGAGGGTTTCTCGGCCCTCCTGGAGATCCCGGCCGCCTGAGGGGCTCATCCAGACCCCGGTGAGGCCACGCTTCCCACCACCCCCCGATCGGACGCGCCATCAAGGCGCGTCCTCCCGCTCCCGCGGCGCCTCCGGCTTGCGATCGCGGAGGGGGTCCCGTGGCTGGGGCCTCACCTTCGCCTCGGGCCCCGGTGAGGGTTTCTCGGCCCTCCTGGAGATCCCGGCCGCCTGAACCTTGGAAATTGCAGCCAATCCCGCTTGCCCTTCCAAGTCAATACGTGCATCTTGGGAGGATCCGTTCCTTGAGTGAGCCGCCGTGATCCACATCCTTGTGGTAGAGGACGAGCCCTCCCTCTGCCAGCTCCTCGTCAACAACCTGGGCTTCGAAGGCTATTCCGTCGAGGCGGTGGGAGATGGTGTGCCCGCCCTCTCCGCGCACACGGCCCGGCGGGCAGACCTCATCGTGCTGGATCTGATGCTGCCCCAGCTGGATGGTTTCGAGGTCCTCCGCACGCTCCGGGAGCGCAAGGACGAGGTTCCCGTGCTCCTCCTCACGGCCCGGGGCGAGGAGACCGACCGGGTGAAGGGCCTGAGCCTGGGGGCGGACGACTACCTGGTGAAACCCTTCTCCGTGCTCGAGCTCATGGCCCGCGTGAAGGCCATCCTGCGCCGGACCCGCCCCGTGGACCGGCCGGCCCGGCTGCGCTCCGGCCCGTTCCAGTTCGACCTCCCCCGCCTGGAGGCCCGGCGCGACGGGAAGACCCTGGAGCTGACGCCCCGGGAGTTCCGGCTGCTGGAGATCCTCATCTCCCACGCCGGCCGCACCCACAGCCGCAAGGAGCTGCTGCAGCTGGCCTGGGAGCCGGATGCCCGCCCCAGCGCCCGCACCGTGGACGTCCACATCGCGAACCTGCGGCGGAAGCTTGGCGAGGAGCTGGGCTCGCCCTGGATCACCACCGTGGGCGGGGAGGGCTACCGCTGGATCACCCCCGTGGAACCGGACCCGGGCGCCGGGCCTGGTGGGGCGGCGGAGCGGGGGTAGACTGGTCCCTCGCCCCGAGGTCCGATGTCTCCCTGGAATCCCCACAGCTGGCAGCGCTTTCCTGCGATGCAGCAGCCGGACTACGCCGATCCCTCGGAGCTCGAGGCGGTGCTGGCCCGCCTGCGGCGCATGCCCCCACTGGTGGTGCCCGAGGAGGTGGACCGCCTCCGGGGCCTCTTGGCCGAAGCCGCGGCCGGGCGCCGCTTCCTCCTCCAGGGCGGCGACTGCGCCGAGCAGTTCAAGGACTGCACGCCGGAAGCCATCGCCGGCAAGCTCCGCGTGCTGCTCCAGATGTCCGTGGCCCTCACCCATGGCGGCCGCAAGCCCGTGGTGCGCGTGGGCCGCATCGCCGGCCAGTTCGCCAAGCCCCGCAGCAAGCCCACCGAGACGGTGCGCGGCCGGGAGCTGCCCAGCTACCGGGGCGACCTCATCAACAGCCTGGAAGCCGATGCCGCCGCCCGTCGCCCCGACCCCGGCCGCATGCTGGAGGCCTACTTCCACGCCTCCGCCACACTGAACCACCTGCGGGCCCTCACGGCCGGGGGCTTCGCGGATCTGCATCACCCGGAACGCTGGGAGCTGCCCGGCGGCACCGGCCAGGTGCCCGAGTACCGCCGCACCCTGGATCAGGTGCGCGAGTCCCTCGACTTCCTCGAGGCCCTGGGCGGTGTGCAGCGGGACGTGCTGGAGCGCATCGACTTCTACACCAGCCACGAAGCCCTGCTGCTCCCCTACGAGGAGGCCCTCACCCGCTGGGTGGGCGAGGCCTCTGCCTACTACAACCTCGGCGCCCACACGCTCTGGGTGGGGGAGCGCACCCGCCAGTTGGACGGTGCCCACCTCGAGTACCTGCGCGGCCTCCGCAACCCCATCGGCGTGAAGGTGGGACCCAGCGCCACGCCCGGGCACCTGGTGGCGCTGCTGGATCACCTCGATCCTGACCGGGAGCCCGGGCGCATCACCCTCATCTCGCGGTTCGGCGCCACGAAGATCCAGGCCGCCCTGCCTCCGCTCCTGGAGGCCGTCCAGGCCACGCGGCGCCCCGTGCTCTGGAGCTGCGATCCCATGCACGGCAACGGCGCCGAAAGCGCGGGGGGGCTCAAGACCCGGGACTTCGGGGCCATCCTGTCCGAGCTGCGCCAGGCCTTCGAGCTCCACCGGGCCCACGGCTCGCACCTGGGCGGCGTCCACATCGAGCTCACCGGCGAGGCCGTCACCGAATGCACCGGCGGCAGTGAGGGCCTGTCCGAGGCGGACCTGGCCAAGGCCTACGAGACCGGCTGCGACCCGCGCCTCAACGGCACCCAGAGCCTGGAGATGGCCTTCCTCATCGCCGAGATGATGCGCGCTGCGCCCTGAAGCCGGCTAATGCCCCGCTAATGGACGGTGGGATGGATCCCCTCGGGCCCGGCCCGGAGGACCAGGGTGTCGAAGGCCCCGCCCACCGCGACCTCGGCCCCCGGCAGGAGTTCCTGCAGCGCCTTCAGCTTCGGCGCGGGCAGCAGCAGGACCCCGCCGGGACGGAGGGAGGGCAGCTCCAGTCCCTCCCAGGCCCCAAGGGGCGTGCTGCGCCGGGCGGACCCGGCCCTCAAGTCCAGGCTCCCCTCCGGCCAGGCATCCACCATCCAGGCCCCCAGGACGGCGCTGCCCGAGTCTTCCAGCGCCAGGCAGAACCCCGCGATCCCGCCCCCGGCCTGTCCCAGGACGGCCAGGCACGGGCGCGGCAGCTCCATCAGCTCCGCTCCCGGCCCCCGGACCCCGAAGCGGTCGAGGGCGCTCCCATCGGGCCGGTGCAGCGCCGCGGGCCTCGGCAGGCAGGGCATCAGATCCGCCGCCTCCGGAAAGGGCGCCAGGGCCTCCGGCAGGGTGCCGCGACGCTCCCACTTCTCGGCGTAGGCCAGGGCCTGCTTGGCCCGGGTCAGGGCCCTGGGCCCGCCCTCGAGCAGGCGGCGGAGGCTCCCGGGCACCAGCGCCTCCGCCAGCCGCTCGGGATCCCCTTCGCCCAGCTTGCGCAGGCGGATGGCCTCGATGCGGTTCAGGTCCGCCAGGCGGCCGGAAGCCAGCCGGCCCACGAGGGCGCGGCGTTCCACGGGGCCCTCGGACCAGGCGGCGGTCCCCAACAACACGGGATCAGCCCTGCGCTTCCAGCCACTCGCGGGTGGCGGGGGCCAGGGGCTTGGGGCGGTTGGTGGCGAAGTCCAGCATCACCTGCACGCTCCGGCCCTCCGCGAACAGCTCGCCGCCCAGTCCCTTGGTGAGGCGGTAGCTCAGGTCGAAGGAGCTGTTGCCCACCTTGGTGCAGTGCAGCTCCACGCGCACGTCGTCGCCCAGCAGGATCGGCATCCGGTAGTCCACCTCGATCCGGGCGATGAGGAAGCCCTCCTCCTGGAACTTCCGGCCGCCCAGGAAGCTGCGCCACCACTGGAAGCGCCCCTGCTCCATGAAGCTCACCACCACGGCGTTGTTCACGTGGCCCATGGCGTCCAGGTCGCTGAACCGAACCTCGATGGGATGGGAAAAGGGCATGGGGCCTCCGGAGCCTCAACCTTACCGCCATCCCGTGGGATCATGCCTCCGATGGCCGCCCCCCTCCTGCTCGCCTACGACGCGTCGTGCTCCCTCTGCAGCCGGGCGACCCTCTGGCTTGCGCGGCAGGACCGGCGGGGACTGCTGCACATGGTCCCGCTGCGGGATCCCGACCTGCTGGCCCTGGCCCCGGAACTGGCCGGGAAACCCCTGGAAAAGGAGATCCACGGCATTGACCTGGCCACCCGGGAAGTCTGGGCCGGGGCCGACCTGCTCGGGCCCGTCGCCCGCCGCCTGCCGGGGTGGCGGTGGGTGGCCCCGCTGCTGGCCCTCCCCGGCCTGCCCCGCCTGCTGAACCACCTCTACCTGTGGGTGGCGGCCCGGCGCTTCCGGCGCACCGGACGCCCGCCCTTCGCGTAGCCTGGGTCCATGGATTCCACCCCCCCGAGCCCCTGGCACCCTGACCGCCGCTGGGCGGATCCCCTCATCGCCCTCCTGGCCCTCATCGCCCTGATGGCCGCGGGCCTCACCCTCCGGACCCGCCAGGCGGGCAACCACCGGCCCTCCGCCCGGACCAGCCTCCAGGGGCAGATCCTGGAGGCGGCCCTCGCAGGCCCGCGCCTGCTGGGCGGCGCCAGAGTCACACCCAGGGAATGGACCAGGGCCCGGACCCAGCTGGCGGATCCCTGGGACCGGGCCCTGCTCGCAGTCCTCATGGCGGAGCTGGGCGATCCCGCCGAGGCCCGCGGGGTTCTGACGGAGGAGGGCCCGGCCGGGCTCGGCGGCGAGCGGTTCCGGAGGGCCTTCGCGGCGGCCTACGGCTCCGACCTCATCCCCGACGCGGCCGCCCGTGAGGACGTGGGGAGGCGCCTCGGAAACGGCTATGCGGCCTCGCTGCTGGAGGCCAGGCTCTGCGACCGCGAAGGGGGGCCGGCCTCCGGCGAGGCGCTTCGCGCCCGGGCCCGCAGCGCCCTGCTCACGCGCCTGGCGGTCCTCGGCGGCTTCGGGCTGCTGGTGATGACCTTCGCAGTGGGGGGCCTCGCCGTGGGGGTCTACCTCTGGGTCACCCGCCGCCAGCCGCCGGTCCGGCCCCTCCCGGCCTGGGGCCTGTCGGGCCGGGCGGCGACCCTGGTCTTCCTGGGCTGGTTCATGGCCTTCTTCGCCGCCGGCAACCTCTCGGCGCTGCTGCTCACGCCCTGGCCCTCCCTGCGCTGGGCCGTCGTGCCCCTGGGCACCCTCTTCCATGCCGGCATCGGCGTGCGCCTGCTCTGCTGGGCGGAGGGACTCACCTTCCCTGAGCTCTGGCGGCGGCTGGCGCCGGGAACCGCCCGGCGGAACCTCGCCTGGGGCGCGGCCTTCCTCGCCCTGGCGGTGTTCCTGGTGCTGACCGTGGCCATGGCCACGAGCCTGGTGCTGAAGCCCGACCAGAGTCCCCAGCGGGACCTGCAGGAACTGCTGCGGGGGCTGTCCGGCTGGGGCCCCTCCCTGGCCATGTTCGCCGTGGTGGCCGGTGTGGCCCCCTTCTTCGAGGAGCTGCTGTTCCGGGGCTTCCTGTTTCCCGTGCTGGCCCGGCAGGGCCGGATCACGCTTGCCTTGTTCGCCTCCGCCCTGCTCTTCGGGGCCATCCACCTGCAGCCCGCCGGCCTGCCCATCCTCGGCACCCTGGGCCTGGTGCTCGCCCTGGCGGTGCGGCAGACCGGGAGCCTATGGCCCGCCATCCTGGTCCACGCCTGCTGGAACGGGTCGCTCTTCCTGCTGATGCGGGCCTTCGCCTGACCATCCCCGGTCCGGGCCGGCCTAGAACTGGAGGTGCGACAGGGCGGGCGCCAGCCACCAGAACAGCTGGAGCACCAGGAACACCAGGACGACCCATTTCATGATCCGGCCCCAGTCCGTCGCTTCAGGTCGAGGCTGGTGGAGCGATGGCCGCCGGGTGGAGAGGTAGGTTTCCACGGGATCTTCCGCCAGGGTGATCTTCCCGGGCCCTGTCTTCCGGAGGCGGGAATCATGGGTGCCGGAAGCTTCCGGCGGCGCCGGTTCGGGCAGGCGGAACCGCGCCGTCGATACGCTGCCGGTGCCGTCCTCGTCCTGGCCGAGGAAGGTGAAGAGCCGGGCCCGCATGCTGACGGGGCCCGGGAGCGCGTCGATCAGCTCCTCCATGAACTCCGGGAGGGTGGTGTGGCGGTCATCGGGATCCGCCGCCAGGGCCCGCTTGAACACGGCGGCCATGGCCGGGGGCAGGTCCGCCGGAATGGCCACGGGCTCCTGGAGGATGTGGAGGATGATCTCCGTGAGGCCGCCGCCCGGATGGGGCAGCTTGCCGGTGAGGAGCTCGAAGGCCGTGGCCGCGAAGCTGTAGCGGTCCGACGCCGGCGTCCCCTCGCCGCCCCGGAGCACCTCGGGGGGTGCGTAGGCCGGGGAGCCCAGGAAGTCGCCGGAAGACGTCAGGCGGAGGGCCAGCGTCTGGGCCAGGGCCGCGCCATCCTCATCCACGGGGGCCAGGTCCAGGGACTGCTCGGGGCTCAGGCTCATGTGGCCCAGGGTCCGGGCGATGCCGAAGTCCATGAGCTTGGCCCGGCCCTCCTCGCTGAGCAGGATGTTGTCCGGCTTCACGTCGCGGTGCACGATGGCCCGGCGGTGGGCGGCCCGCAGGGCCCGCATGGCCTGGATCAGCACCCGGGCGCTGGTCTCCGTGTCCAGGTCGCGGTCCTTGATGTGCCGGCCGAGGCTCTTGCCCTCCACGTATTCCATGGCCAGGAAGGGCCCCAGATCCTCCTCCACGCCCACGTCGAAGACCGTCACCAGGTTCGGGTGGTTCAGCTGGGCGCTGATCTCGGCCTCCCGGCGGAACCGCAGCGTGGCCTGGTGCCGCGCGGCGCCGGTGACACGCACCACCTTGATGGCCACCCGCCGCTTGAGCAGGGGGTCCTCCGCCAGGTAGACGGTCCCCATGCCGCCCTGTCCGATGGGGCGCAGAATCTGGTACCTGCCGATGGTTCTGGGATCTGCCATGGAACTGAAATTCTAACCACGAGATCTCCCTCCCAAGCCGGGCTAGAATGGAGGATTCGACATTCCGGAGTCCCCATGGCCGCCCTTCTCGAAGCCATCGAAATCAAGCGCAAGATGTTCTTCGAACTCGAAGAGACGCCTTTTCACTGCCTGGATGTTGAGATTTCCACGCCCACGGCGCGGGGCGGCCAGACCCTGGTCCGCATCAAGATGCGGAACCTCCTCACGCGCGCCGTCTTCGACAAGACCTTCAAGGCCGGCGACAAGTTCAAGGAGCCGGACCTCGCCCTCGCCCCCGCCAGCTACCTCTACAGCGATGGCGACGGGTCCCACTTCATGGACCAGGAGACCTACGAGACCCACACCCTGGGCGAGAGCCTCATGGGCGAGGCCCTCGACTACCTCACCGAAGGTCTCATCGTGCAGATCCAGAAGTACAACGGCAACCCCATCGGCCTGCAGCTGCCCAGCCAGGTGGAGCTGGCCGTCACCTACACGGAACCCGGCGCCCGCGGCGACACGGCCAGCGGCAACGTCACCAAGCCCGCCAAGCTGGAGACCGGCATCGAGATCAAGGTGCCCCTCTTCATCAAGGAGGGCGAGAAGGTGAAGGTCAGCACCGAGACCGGCGAGTTCGCTGGACGGGCCTGATGCCGAGAGCCGCCGCATGACTCGCAAGTTCCGCCTCGGCCAGAGCCGGGAGGCCCAGGATCTGGACCACCGGGAGGCCTACTCCCGGGAGCGGGGCGGAGAGAGCAAGCGGCGCCAGCGTCATGCCGAGCGGCTGGAGACCGGCATCGAGTCCCATGATGCCGACTCGCTCCTGCGGCTGCCGGATCCCGCCCCATGGATGCACCTGCCTGAGGCCACCCTCATCCAGCGGCACAGCCAGTGGGTGGACCTGGAGCTGGCGGATCGGACCGTCATGCGGGCCACCCTGGGCGGCAAGCTCAAGGGCGTGCGCCTCGTCTGCGGCGACCGGGTGCGCTACTCCGCGGTTCCCGTCGAGCCGGACGACCCCAGGTTTCCCGCCCACCTCCCCGTGCGCGGCGACGGCGGCTCCCCAGAGGCCCAGGTCGTGGCCGTCATGCCGCGGAAATCCCTGCTCAAGCGCGGTGGCATCGACGACCGCGAGCCCTGGCAGCTCATCTGCGCCAATGCCGACGAGCTCTGGATCTGCGCCGCCGTCGTGGATCCCCCCCTGCGGCCGGGCCTGCTCGAGCGGGCCCAGGTCCTGGCCCTCGATGCGGGCCTCACCTTCCGCATCCTCATCACCAAGCGGGACCGGGCCTCGAAGAAGGACACCCTGCCGGAACTGGATCCCCTGCGCGAACAGGGCGTCCCCATCCACGAGACCTCGGCCCTGAAGGGCGAGGGCCTGGAGTCCCTGGGCAGCCTCCTCCAGGGGAAGGTCGTGGTGCTGCTGGGTCACAGCGGCGTCGGCAAGAGCACCCTGGTGAACGCCCTCCAGCCCGAGATGGCCCTGAAGACCGGGGGCCTCACCAAGTTCGGCACAGGCAAGCAGACCACCACCGCCGCCCGCTGGCTGCCCCTCGGCGCCGGCGGCACCCTGGTGGATACGCCGGGCATCCGCACCCTCAGCGTCCGCGGCTTCGACCGCGCCCTGCTGGGCACCGTCTTCCCCGAGTTCCCCGCCGACGTCCTGGAGGATCCCACAGCCTTCGATGCCGATGACGAGGAGACCCTGGACCGCCTCGACCTCGCCTACCCCGAGCGTCTCCAGAGCCTCCAGCGCCTGTGGCTGGAGATGGAAGACCGCAACCCGAACCAGAACGTGTGGCGTTAGGAGTCGGGATGCAGGATCGCATGCAGTCCGACTCCAGGCTCCTCGGCCTCGTCTACGGGGCCGTCTTCGGATCGCTGTTCCCGCTCTTCTTCTTCGCCGCGAGGTCCTTCGCCCGGCGGGAGCGGGCCCACGAGATCGCGGACCAGGTGGCCGACGCCTTCATGACCCTCCGACCCAGGTACCTGGCGGCCATCCTCGGCAACACGGCCCGGGTGCTGGGCCTGCGGGAATCCCACCCCGACGTGGACCGCACCGCCCGGGAGATGGTGCGCCAGCACGCCCGGGCCTGGGTGGACTTCTTCTGGTACGGCCAGCGACCCGTGGAGGAGGCCCTGGCCCAGTTCGCGACCATCGAAGGTCTGGAGCACATGGACGCGGCCATGGCCGAGGGCCGGGGGGTCATCCTCCTCACCGCCCATGCCGGCAACTACGAGCTGGGCGGCCTGCTGCTGCGGGCCCGGAACCTGAAGGTCCACGCGGTCTACAAGCCCGACCGCTTCGAGGCGGTGGAGCGCCTGCGGGAGCGCCTGCGGGCCCAGGGGGGCGTGGTGGGCCTCCCGGTGGACGGCGTGGGCTTCTCCACCCTGCCCCTGGTGAAGCTCCTCCGGGAGGGTCGCCTGGTGGGCATGCAGGGGGACCGGGACTTCAGCCTGAACGGCGTGACCATGCCCTTCTTCGGCCGGGACGTGCCCTTCCCCCGCGGGCCCTGGGAGCTGGCAGCCATGACCGGCGCCCCCATCGTCACCAGCTTCTTCTACACCGACGCGGACCGCCGCTTCCATGCCCGGTTCAGCGAGCCCATCCGCGTCCAGGGCGGCCGCGGCGAGCGGATGGCGGCCATCGAGACCGGGATGCGCGCCTACGTGGCCGACCTTGAGGCCCTCATCCGCGAGCAGCCCAGCCAGTGGTACTGCTTCTACCCCTTCTGGGACGACCCCGCGCGGGCCCCCGGCCCCCGGCCCTAGGGAAATACCACCACGATGGGGCCTTTGTCGACGGTCATAGGCCTTTGGCCTTAAGCTTCAGGGTCCCGTGGCCTCTTCCCGGTCCCTACAAGGAGTCCCATCCATGCGCGGCGCCCTTCCCGTCCTGCTCATCGCCTCGGCCATCGTCGGCTGCAATTCCAACAAGTCCCAGGCCCCCGTGGTCGCCGCCCCCATCCAGGGCCAGGCTGCCGCCCCGGCCGCAGCACCCGCCGCAGGCCTGTCCGTCACCGGCAAGCTGATGGAGCGCGTCGCCGCCACGCCCTACTCCTACCTGCGGATCCAGACCGCCCAGGGCGAGGTCTGGGCCGCCGTGCCCGAGACCAAGGTCGAGAAGGGCGCGGAGGTCACGGTGACCGGCGCCATGATCATGCGGGACTTCGAGTCCAAGACCCTGAAGCGGACCTTCCCCGAGATCTACTTCGGCACCCTGGCCGGCAGTGGCCCCGCCACCGCGCCAGCCGCCGATCCCCACACCTCCGCCGGGCAGCCCGCCGCGGCCGTGGAAGTGGGCAAGGTCGAGAAGGCCACCGGGGCCGACGCCCGCACCGTGGCCGAAGTATGGGCCCAGAAGGGCAGCCTCAAGGGGAAGACCGTCACCGTCCGCGGCAAGGTCGTGAAGTACAACGCCGGCATCATGGGCAAGAACTGGCTGCACCTGCAGGACGGCAGCGGGGACGCCAAGGCCGGCACCAACGACATCACTGTCACCAGCAACGACGGGGCCGCCAAGGGCGACACCGTCACCGTCACGGGCGTGGTGCGCACGGACAAGGACTTCGGCTCCGGCTACTCCTACGCGGTCCTCGTCGAGGACGCCAAGGTGGTGAAGAAGTAGGCTCCGGGCTTCAACCCTCGGGAAGCGGGCGCCCCCAGGCGCCCGCTTTCTTGGGTGGGGCCAGGTTGACCTTGAGCACCTCGAAGTTGGCGCTGAGGTCGAAGTCCCTGGGCATGATGTAGCTCGGGTGGCGGGCGATCACGGCATGCGGGCCCGGGTCGGCGGCATCGTTGACCAGGGGCTGCACGGGGAAGCCCACCCGGTAGAAGGCCTTGGCGATGAGGGCCGAGCAGATGACCTCGCGGCTGCTGGAGCTGCCCAGGTACAGGGGCCGCCGCCGCCAGCGGGCGGGCAGCAGCTGGACAGGGGTGAGGTAGCGCCCCAGGTCGAAGATGTTCCGCCGGTCGTAGCGCAGCCCCAGGTGCCGCAGCATCTCCGCGACGACCTCCTCCAGGTCCCCGGTGGAGAGGCCCTGGGGGCGGCAGACGCGCAGGTTGTGGTCCGCGTACCACGCCACGGGCTTCACGCGCACGCCCTCGGCCATGTCGCTCTCCAGGACCAGGTGCGCCGCCTCGATGCCGAAGGCCTCCAGGGCCTCCTCCGCATGGGGCCCGCCCCAGCGCAGCAGGGCGTCGCCGATGTACATGCCCGCGTGGCTCCAGGAACTCTGGCTGAGGGTCATGATCATGCGGCTGATGCGGGACTTGCCCTCCACCAGCACCACGTCCCCGGGGCGGAGCCCCGCCCGGAGCCGGTCCACGTCGTTGGGCACCCGCCGCTGGTAGCTCGGCAGCTCGGCCGTGAGGTAGCGCACCAGCCCTCGGGTCAGCGCGTCGTGGAGGAACATGGGTCCCTCCCCTCTCCGCTAGACGGCTGCGGGTACGACGGCCAGTTCCTTCACCCAGGCGGGGACGGTGCGGACGCCCTTGGGCGCCTGCAGGGCCTTCTGGTAGCGGCGGAGCTCGCCCTCGTGGTTGATGATGAAGTCGCTCTCTTCGGCGTAGTTGGTGATGGGCAGCCAGGCCGTGGCGGCGCGGCCCAGGTCCGAGGCTTCGGCTTCGAAGGCCAGGCTGAAGGCCGCGGCCTTGAGGATCTGGCCCAGCAGCTCCGCTTCCTTCGCGCTGGTGAAGGCGGCATCGTGCAGCAGCACGACGGCCTTGACCTCGCCCTTCTGCGCCTTGGCCAGCAGCTCCTCCAGGACGCCGAAGCGGAAGCCCCGCTCCGTGAAGCCGCGCCGGTTGAGGATGCCGTCGGCGCTGGTCTGGTACTTGGGCAGCACCACGGGGATGGTCTTGTCGCCGCTGCCGAAGCGCAGGTCTGGCGAGGCGGCCAGCTCGCCCAGCCGCTGGGCCGTGTCGCAGCCGAAGGTGCCCTGGCCGATGACGGCCGCGGGGCCCGCCGACTGCAGCGCCTCGCGGATGGCCTCCAGGCTGGCCGGGGCGCCCTTCAAGGTGGGGACCGGGGCCTGGCCCGAGCGGTTGTACTGCACGTAGGCGTGGCGCTCCGCGTCGCTGATGAAGTGCGTGGTCTCCTTGCCCTCCAGGGGCCGGGGGCGGAAGCGGTGGATCTGGTTCCCCTCGTGGTCGATCCAGATGGGGTTGCCCAGGGCCGAGTGGCGGCTGATGGAGGGCGTGTTCTTGAGGTACCAGACCCGCTTGCGGAAGCGGAAGTCGCGGCTCGTGAGGGCGCCCACGGGGCAGAGATCCACCACGTTGCCCGCGTAGGGGTTCTGGTCCAGGGACTTGCCCGTGTAGGTGGTGACCTCCAGGCGCGAGCCGCGGTTGGCCACGATAAGCTCGCCGCCGCCGCTGATCTCGCGGGTGAACCGGACGCAGCGGGTGCAGTGGATGCAGCGGTTCTTGTCGATGACGATCTTGGCGCCCAGGTCCTCGTAGCGGTAGCGGCGCTTCACCTCGGCCATGCGGGAGTCGCCGCTCCCGTAATTGTAGGAGTAGTCCTGGAGCTTGCACTCGCCGGCCTGGTCGCAGATGGGGCAATCCAGCGGGTGGTTGATGAGCAGGAACTCCATCACGCCGGCCCGGGCGTCGGCCACGGCGGGCGTGTTGGTGAATACCTCCATCACCACCGCGTCGGGGTTGTCCTTGGGCGCGGGTGGAACGGTCGTCGTGCAGCTGGTGGCGAGCTTGGGCTGGCCCTTGATCTCCACGAGGCACATGCGGCAGGTGGCCACGGGCGTCAGCGCCGGGTGGTAGCAGTAGTGCGGGATGTCGATGCCCACGGTGCGGCAGGCATCCAGCACCAGCGTGCCGGGGGTCACGCTCAGTTCGACATCGTTGATCTTGATCGTCGGCATGGGCCCACTCCAGGCCTTCCAGGATGGGGCTTGGGGCCCTGGAGGTAAAGGTGGGCAGCCCCGTCCCTTCCGGCGGCGCCTCCTCCACCCAGGGGCCTGAAACCCGGGGAATCCGCCAGATCCGGCGGGTCCCGGCCCCCTGTGGCGGGGATCACATTCAGGCTGGCCGTCGGCGTCCGCGGGCCCGCCGGCCACTCCAGGCTCCCCGCCGGTTTTGCACCGGGGACATCCGACCCTTCCGAAAGGGTCCAGGGCATGGAAAAATCAAGGGTTCAGGGGGCGGACATGCCGACGGCATTGATCTCGGTGTACGACAAGACGGAACTCATCCCCCTGGCGGAAGGCCTGCTGGCCCTGGGCTGGCGGCTCCTGGCCACGGGCGGGACCTTGCGCGCCCTGCAGGAGGCGAAGCTGGAGGCCCAGGAGGTGGCGGCCTACACGGGCGCCCCCGAGTGCTTCGACGGCCGGGTGAAGACCCTGCATCCCCGCATCCACGGCGGCCTCCTCTACCGGCGCGACCTGCCGGAACACGCGAAGGACGCCAAGGCCCAGGGCATCGACCCCATCGACCTGGTGGTGATCAACCTCTATCCCTTCGAGGCCACCATCGCCCGGGAGGGCGTGACCCCCGCCGAGGCCATCGAGCAGATCGACATCGGCGGCCCCAGCATGATCCGCAGCGCCTCGAAGAACCACGCTTCGGTGACGGTGCTGACGGACCCGGATCAGTACGGGGCCTTCCTCGACAAGCTCAGGGCCGGCGCCTGGGGCCTGGAGGACCGACGCCGCTGCGCCCTGGAGGCCTTCCGGCGCACCGCCGCCTATGACGCCGCCATCTCCGGCTGGATGGAGCGGGAACTGGCCGCAGGCAAGTCCTCGGAGCTGCCGCACCACCTCTGCCTGAACCTCGTGCAGAAGCAGGGCCTGCGCTACGGCGAGAACCCCCACCAGGCCGCCGCCTTCTTCGTCGAACCCGGCCGCAAGGTGGAGGGCATGGCCGCCTGCCAGCAGCACCAGGGCAAGGAGCTCAGCTTCAACAACCTGCTGGATGCCGATGCCTGCGCCCGCCTGGTCTGGCAGTTCCCGGCCCCCGCCTGCGTCATCGTCAAGCACAACAACCCCTGCGGCGTGGGGCAGGGCCCCCATGCGCTGGAGGCCTTCATGCGCGCCCAGGCGGGCGATCCCGTCAGCGCCTTCGGCGGCATCGTGGCCTTCAACCGGCCCGTGGGCGTCGAAGTGGCCCGGGTCATGGCCCAGAACTTCTGGGAGGTGATCCTGGCCCCCGCCTTCACCGGGGAGGCCCTGGAGGTCTTCGCTGCGAAGAAGCAGCTCCGCATCCTCCAGACGCCGGACCACTGGCCCCAGAGTGCCGAGGGCCTGGACGCCCGCTCCATCGGCGGCGGCTACCTGGTCCAGCGGGCGGATGACGGCTTCGTGCCCTTCGAGGACTGGGAGGTGAAGGCCACGGGCCCCGGCACCAAGCCCCGGGCGGAGGACCTGATGCTGGCCCAGCGGGTGGCCAAGGCCGTGAAGTCCAACGCCATCGTGTTGGTGAAGGACGGCGCCACCGTGGGCATCGGCGCCGGCCAGATGAGCCGCGTGGATTCTGTGGAGATCGCCTGCCGCAAGGCCGGCACCCGTGCCCGCGGCTCGGTGCTGGGCAGCGACGCCTTCTTCCCCTTCGCCGACGGCCTCGAGCTGGCCGCCAGCCACGGCGTCACGGCTTTCGTAGAGCCCGGCGGCAGCCTCCGCGACAACGAAGTCATCGCCGCCGCCCAGAAACTCGGTGTCTGGCTCTTCTTCACCGGCATGCGTCACTTCAGACATTGAGGAACTACACTCGCAGAGGATCGCAGAGATGGCGGAGGGCCGCCGAGACATGCTCTTGAATACGGCAATCTCTGCGCACCTCTGCTTTCTCGTCCTTTCTCTGCGAGCGTTTTTTCTTTTTGGACACACCCATGAAGACTTCTGAACTCCGCCAGCGATTCCTGCAGTACTTCGAGCGCCAGGGGCACCGGCGGGTGGCTTCCAGCGCGGTCATCGGGCCGGCGGACGATCCCACGGTGATGTGGACGAACTCGGGCATGATCCAGTTCAAGGATGTCTTCCTGGGCAAGGAGAAGCGCGACTACAGCCGCGCCACCACCAGCCAGAAGTGCCTGCGGGCCGGCGGCAAGCACAACGACCTGGACCAGGTGGGCTTCACGGCCCGCCACCACACCTTCTTCGAGATGCTCGGCAACTTCAGCTTCGGCGACTACTTCAAGGCCGACGCCATCCGCTTCGCCTGGGAATTCGTCACGGGCCCCGTGGACCAGGGCAACCTCGGGCTGGATCCCGCGCATCTCTGGGTCACGGTCTTCGAGGGCGCCGACGGGGTGCCCGCCGACACCGAGGCCGAGGAGCTGTGGAAGGCCGCCGGCGTGCGGCCCGACCGCATCATGCGCTTCGGCAAGAAGGACAACTTCTGGCAGATGGGCGACACGGGCCCCTGTGGGCCCTGCTCCGAGATGCACTACGACCGCGGCGCCCACCTTCCCGGCGATGCCACACCCAACGGCGAGGGCGACCGTGTCATGGAGATCTGGAACCTGGTCTTCATGCAGTACGAGCGCGACGCCAAGGGCGTCCTCACGCCGCTGCCCCGGCCCAGCATCGACACGGGCATGGGCCTGGAGCGCACGGCGAGCATCCTCCAGGGCGTGGACACCAACTACGAGATCGACCTCTTCGAGCCCATCTTCGAGGCCATCTGGAAGGCCGCCAAGGTCAAGCCGGAGGACCGCCGGGAGCACACGAACCGCACGGCCTCCCAGGTGATCGCGGACCACATCCGTGCCGCCACGTTCATGTGCTTCGACGGCGTGGTGCCCAGCAACGAGGGCCGCGGCTACGTGCTGCGCAAGATCGTGCGCCGGGCCCTGCGCTTCGGCCGCAAGCTGGGCATCGAGGGCCTCTTCTTCGCGGATCTGGCCCCGGCCGTGGCCCAGGCCATGGGCGACCAGTACCCCGAGCTGCTGGGCGAGCTGCCGCGCATCCAGAAGTCCCTCCACCGCGAGGAGCGCCAGTTCAGCCAGACCCTGTCCACGGGCCTGAAGGTGCTGGAGGCCAGCGACGTCTCCCAGGGGCGCCTCGCGGGCTCGGACATCTTCCGCCTCTACGACACCTATGGCTTCCCCGTGGATCTGGTGGAGGACTGGTGCCGGGAGCGGGGCATCGCCGCCGACCTGGAGGGCTTCCAGCAGGAGCTGAACGCCCAGCGCACCCGCGCCCGGGCCGCCATGAAGGCCCACGACCTGCGCCTGGCGGGCGACCTGGCCGTGCTGGCGGACCTGCCGCCCACCACCTTCACGGGCTACGACCACCTCGAAGGCCAGGCCCACGTGGTGGCCCTCTTCGACGCGGCACACCGCCGGGTGAAGCAGCTCTCAGGCGAAGGCTACGTCCTGCTGGACCGCACCCCCTTCTACGCCCAGTCCGGCGGCCAGGTGGGCGACACGGGCCAGCTCCGCTTCGAGGGCGGCCATGCGGAGGTGCTGGACTGCACGGCGCCCGCCCAGAAGCGGCACCTGCACAAGGTCGAAGTCGCCGGCCTCCTGCTGGAGAATGCCTCAGTCAACGCCCTGGTCCACCCCATCCGCCGCCGCCGGGTCCGGGCCCACCACACGGCCACCCACCTGCTGCATGCCGCCCTGCGCGAGGTCCTCGGCACCCACGTGAAGCAGGCGGGCAGCGTGGTGGATGAGAACCGCCTGCGCTTCGACTTCACCCACTTCGCGCCCCTGGAACCCGAGCAGATCGCCGAGATCGAGCGCCTGGCCTCCCGGCAGGCCCTGGCCTCGGTACCCACCCGCGTGAACGAGATGGACATCGAGGAGGCCCTGGCCTCCGGGGCCATGGCCCTCTTCGGCGAGAAGTACGGCGACGTGGTGCGCGTGGTGCAGGTGCCGGGCTTCTCCACGGAGCTCTGCGGCGGCACCCACGTGGCCAACACCGGCGAGATCGGCGTGGTGAAGATCGTCTCCGAGGGCGCCGTCGCCGCCGGCGTCCGCCGCATCGAGGCCGTGGCGGGCGAGATGGCCCTGGACCTGCTCCAGGCCGACGAGGCCATGATCCACGGCCTGTCCCGCCAGGCCAACGCCGCCCGGGAAGCCCTGCCCGAGCTGCTGACGGCCAAGGATCAGCGCATCGCGCAGCTGGAGCGGGAGCTCAAGGAGGCCAAGCTCAAGGCCGCCAGCGGCGGCGGCAGCGCCGAGCAGGTGGAGCAGGTGAAGGGCATCACCCTGGTCACGGCCGCCGTGGAAGGGCTAGAGGGCAACGCCCTGCGCGAGTTCATGGACCAGGTCCGCACCCGGCATTCCAGCGCCATCATCGTCCTGGCCTCCAAGGCCGCCGAGGACAAGGTGGCGGCCCTGGTCTCGGTGTCACCGGACCTGGCCTACGACGCCGGCGCCCTCTTCAAGACCATGCTGCCGGCCCTGAACGGCCGGGGCGGCGGCAGGAAGGACCTGGCCCAGGGAGGCGGCACCAACCCCGCCGGCCTGCCCGAAGCCTTCGCGGCCCTGCGCGCGGCGCTGTGATCCACACCCGGCTCGCGCTTCCGGCAAGATAGGAGGCATCCCTCTCCGGAGTCACCCGCCCCATGCTCCCCATCCGCCGACTGCTCCTGCGGGATCTCCTGATCCTCATGGTCGGCTTGTCCGCCCTCCTCCTCGGCCTGTCCTGGTGGAGCCGGCAGCAGGCCCTGGAACGCCAGGCCAAGGCCCGGTCCCAGGCCGCCCTGCGCCATCTCGACGAGGCCCTCAGGATCGACCTGGGGGCCTCCCAGGCCCTGGGCAGGGCCATCCAGGAATGGTGGCTGGGGGGAACCCTGGATCCCACCCGGCCCGAGCAGGCCGCCCAGCTGATCATGCCCGCCCTGACCACCCAGCGCAGCATCACCAGCCTCAACCTGGCGCAGACCGACGGCCGCTCCCTCCTCTTCCTGCGGTCTGACGGCGCCTGGTCGCTCCGGGAGCTGGAGCGGGCCGGAGCCGAGGCCCGGATCCGCTGGTGGCATCTGGCTCCGAGCGGCCAGATCCTGTCCCAGGAACCCTGGGCGCCCATGGCCTACGATCCCCGCGACCGGCCCTGGTACCAGGCGGGAGCCGGGGCTCCCGCCCCCGCCTGGACGCCACCCTATGCGTTCTACACCACGCAGGATCCGGGCATCACCTACACGCTGCCCGTCCGCGACGCCGCCGGCCTCCGGGGTGTGGCGGCCCTGGACTTCATGCTGGATGACCTGACACAGCTGGTCTGGTCGGCCCAGCCCACACCGGGCAGCCGCGCCCTCATCCTCGATCCGCAGGGCCGGGCCCTGATCCTCCCGCGGGATCCGGCTTTCGCGACCTACGACCGCCGGCGCCAGGCCTTCCTCAAACCCCTGGAGACATCCTTCCTGAGCCCCGAGGCCAGCCACCTGCCGGATGATGCCGCCGGAGGTCTGCCCCGCCGGATCGTCACCCAGGGGGGGCCGGCCATGGGGCTGGCCCGGGACTTCGAGGGCCTTCCGGGGCTGCATTGGCGGCTCATCCTGATCATCCCGGAGGACGACCTGCTGGGGCCGTTGAAGTTCCGGGCAGGGAGCATGCTGGGTCTGGCCATTCTGGGCATCGGCCTGGCGGCCTTGCGCATCCGGGCCATCGCCCGGCGAGTGGCCGAGCCCATCGCCGCACTCGGATCCCTCGCCGAGTCCCTGGGGCAGGGGAGGCCGGCCCCCACCATCCATTCGGACATCCAGGAAATCTGCAGCCTGGAGCGGGCGCTGCTCCGGGCGGAGGAGAGCCTCTCGGAGCAGACCCGGCTGAAGAGCCAGCTGGAGCACAGCCAGCGCATGGAGACCGTGGGGACCCTGGCGGGGGGCATCGCCCACGACGTCAACAACCAGCTGGCCGCGATCCTGGGCCAGCTCCACCTCAGCCGGGAGCTGCTGCCGGAAGGCCATCCCGTCCTGGCCCGGATCCTCCGCGCCGAGGAGGCCACCCGGCGCTGCGCCCAGACCACCAAGGCCCTGCTCTCCTTCAGCCACGAGTCCCGGCCCGAGCTCAAGCCCCTCGACCTGAACGACCTCGTCCGCGACACGGCGGAGATCCTCGGTCGCCTGCTCGGGGGCCTCATCCGCGTCCAGCTTTCCCTCCAGGGGGAGCTGCCGCCCATCTCCGGCGACTCGGTGCAGCTGGAGCAGGTCCTCATGAACCTGGCCGTGAACGCCCGGGATGCCATGCCATCCGGGGGCAGCCTCAGCCTCCGCACCTTCCGGGACGAGGACGGGCACGTCTGCGTGGAAGTCCAGGACACCGGCACCGGCATCCCCGAGGATCTCCTGCCGCACATCTTCGAGCCCTTCGTCACCACCAAGGACTTCACCAAGGGCACCGGCCTGGGACTGGCCATGGTCTTCGGCATCGTGAAGGCGCACCAGGGGCAGGTCCGTGCCGAGAATGTCCCCGGCGGCGGTGCCCGCTTCATCGTCAGCCTCCCCCAGGCCCTGCGGGAGGAGGCCGTGGCGGCCCCGCACCAGCCGGACGCCGCCGCGGAAGGCGATCTCCTGGCCGGGCGGCGGATCCTGGTGGCGGAGGACGAGGCCATGCTGCGCGACATGCTGGCAGATGCCCTGACCCTGGAGCGGGCCCAGGTCACGACCGCGCCGGATGGTTGCGTGGCCTGGCAGGCCTGGCAGGCGGGGGACTTCGACCTGGTGCTGAGCGACCACCGCATGCCGGACTGCACGGGCCTCGAGCTGCTGGAGCGGATCCGCGCCACCGGCTCCCAGGTGCCCTTCATCCTGGTGAGCGGCCAGGGACTGGAGGGCATGGAGGCGACCCTCGCCAAGGTGCCCGGAGTGCGGCTCCTGCCCAAGCCCTTCGAGCTGTCCCGGCTCCTCGCCCTGATGACGGCGATGCTGCGCGATCAGAGGCGCGGCGGCTCCAGGCCCTGAGCCCGGCTCGGAAGCGGTTCGGCGCGGCGGATTGGCAGGCAGGTCCAAGTCTTCGTTGCCCACAGCCGGGCGATGGCCTAACCTGCTGCTCCATGACCATGGGCAGACTTGGGTTCCACCGCCTCCACCGGGGCTGGACGGGATGGCGATGTGCCGTCGCCCTGTCGCTATGGGCAACCCTGGCCCTCCCTCCCGCGGCCCGGGGTTCCGACCGACCCCAGCCGAGGGCCACGGTCCACCGGATCTGGCGTGGCGAGTCGGGGCTCGCCCAGGACACCGCCACAGCCCTCCTGGAAAGCCGGGAGGGATTCCTGTGGATCGGCACCGAGGATGGCCTGATCCGTTTCGATGGCGCCCGGTTCGACCGGTTCTCCCGGACCGAGGCTCCCGTCTTCGCCCACAACGATGTGCGCTGCCTGGCCGAGACCTCCGATGGCAGTCTCTGGATCGGCACCTCCCAGCCGGGCCTCTTCCGCATGAAGGACGGCGTCTTCACGGGATTCGGCGCGCCCGAGGGCCTGCCCGACAGCCCCATCCTCCGCCTGCTCGTGGATGCCCGGGGCACCCTCTGGGCGGCCCCGGCGGAGGGCCCCCTGTTGCGGCTGGCCGGGGGGCGCTTCGAACCGGTCGCCTGCGACGCGGCCCGGCTGCGGATCCAGGCCATCGCCACGGACCGCGAGGGCACCCTCTGGGTCGGCACGGCCGGCTCCGGCCTCTGGCGCCTGAAGGACCAGCGCCTGGAGCTGGCGGCCCTCTCGGCAGGGGACATCACGGCCCTGGAGCTGGATGCGGCGGGAACGGTGTGGGCGGGGACCCGGGCGCAGGGTCTGCTCATCCTCGCGGAGGGCCGCCTGGAACCTTCGTCCGGGGCCGGGGTCCTGCCGGCCAGGCCCATCACCGTCCTCCGGGCGGACCGGGATGGGGGGCTCTGGATCGGTACGGAACAGGCGGGCCTCTACCACCGGACCCGCGATGGCCGGATGGAGACAGCGCCCGGGGGACCCCAGGTCCGCTGGACCGTGCTGGACCTCCTGGAGGACCGCGCGGGCACCCTGTGGGTGGGCAGCGAAGATCGCGGCCTTCGCGCGATCTATGCGGTCCCGTTCCAGGCCGTGCCCGCGAAGGGACCGGAACCCGAGGAGGCCGGCCGGATGGTCTGCCAGGATTCCGCCGGCACGGTGTGGTGCCTGACGGGGGACCAGTCCCTCGGCCAGGTCCGCGAGGGCCGCATCGAGCCCGTGAGCCTCGGCGGAACCGTGGGCCCGGGACCCATCTCCGCCCTGTGGCCCCGGGGCAGCGGAGGCCTCTGGCTGGGCACCCGGGGCGGAGGGCTGTTCAGCCTTGAGCACGGCCGGGCCCAGGGGGTGTCCTGGCAGGGCGGCCCGCGTCCTGACGGGATCCTCGCTCTCTTCGAAGATCCCTCCGGCAACCTGTGGATCGCCACCCCCCACCAGGGGTTGCTGAAGGTCCCCTTTCCCGGTGCGCCCCAGGTCTTCCCCCAGGCCCGGGACGTGGTCGCCATGGCCGGAGGGGGTTCCGGCCCCCTCTATCTGGCCAGCCTCTCCCAGGGTCTCGGGAGGCTGGACGCCGATGGCCTGCGCTGGTTCGGCCCAACCCAGGGGCTGGGGTCCAGCGGCGCCCAGGCGCTGCACCTGGATGGCACGGGCGCGCTCTGGGTCGGCACCGCCGATGGCCTGCGCCTCTTCCGGAACGGCTCGTTCCGGCGGTTCACCGGCGCCGAGGGCCTGCTGAAGACCAGCATCCACGCCATCCTGGAGGATGCAGGCCAGAACCTCTGGCTCAGCACCGGCCAGGGCGTGCTGCGGGCGCCCCGCTCGGCCCTGCTCCAGGGACTGCCGGCCTCCGGCCCCTCCACCCTCGCGGTCTTCGATCACTGGGATGGCCTGCCGGCCCGGGAGACCCATGGCGGGACCCAACCCGCCGCCTGGCTGACCCGGACCGGGGAGCTCTGGGTTCCCACCAGCCGGGGCATGGCGCAGGCGGACACCGGCCGTCTGGCGCTGCCCCCCCGCCCCCTCCGCCTGCGCCTCGTGAAGGTGCTGAGCGACGAATCGGTGCTCCCGGTCCGGGGCCCGCTGGACCTGGCTCCCGGCAGCCATCGCCTGGAGATCCACTACACAGGCATCAGCCTCACCGGCGCCGAGAAGGTGCGGTTCCGGTACCGCATGGAGGGCGTCGATCCGGGCTGGAATGAAGTGGGGGACCGGCGTTTCGCGGTGTATTCGAACCTGCCCCCGGGGAGCCGCCGCTTCCTCCTCCAGGCCTGGCGGCCCGGGGAAGCTGGACCGCCCCAGGAGGTGTCCCTGGAGGTGGCGGTCCAGCCCTTCTTCCACCAGCGACCGGTGTTCTGGTTCCTGTGCGCCGCGGTCGCCGGACTCTTCGGGTGGTGGCTGCTGCAACTCCGGCTCCAGCAGGTGGAGGCCCGCTCCGCCGTCCTCGACGAGCGCAACCGCATGGCCCGGGAGATCCACGACCACCTGGCCCAGGGCTTCACCGGGGTCCTCCTGCAGCTGGAGGCCGCCGAGGCCAGGCTGGCCCGCATGGAGGGCGACCCCGAGCCCGTGCTCACGCGCCTCGGCCACGCCCGCGAGCTGGCCGCCGCCAGCCTCCAGGAGGCCCGGCGCTCCGTCATGGCCCTGAGTCCCCGCAAGCCCGAGGGGACCGACCTCCTGGGGGCGCTCCGCATCCTCTCCGATCGCCTCCTCGCCGGCACGGGCATCCAGGTGGAGCTCGCGCAGACGGGGCAGCCGAAGCGCCTGGACCACCGGCTGGAGGAGGAGCTGCTGCGCATGGCCCAGGAGGCCCTCACCAACGCCCTCCGTCACGGCAAGGCGAAGTGGGTGCGCGTGACCGTCCAGCACGGCGCTCGCCAGGTGGGCCTCTGCATCGAGGACGACGGGCGGGGCTTCGATCCCGCCGCCGGCGCCGCGGGCTATGGTCTTCGCAGCATCCGTGAAACCCTAGGGAAGCTCCGGGGCCATATCGACATCGACAGTGGACCTGGCCGGGGAACCCGCATCACCATCATCCTGCCCCTCCGGAGGTGGCGCCCATGACCACGATCCCTTCCGCCCCGATCCGCCTGCTCATCGTGGACGACCACCCGGTGGTGCGCGATGGCCTCGTCGCCATCCTCCACCAGGCGGAGCCTGATCTCGAAGTGGTGGGTGAGGCCGGCGACGGCAAGGAGGCCGTGACGGTCTGGCGCACCCTTCGCCCCACGGTCACCATCATGGACCTCCAGCTGCCCGGGCAGTCGGGGGTGGAGGCCATCGCCGCCATCCGGCGGGAGGACCCGGACGCCCGGGTCCTGGTGCTCACCACCTTCGATGGCGACGCGGACATCCAGCGCGCCCTGGAGGCCGGGGCCCGGGGCTACCTGCTGAAGAGCATGCGGCGGGGCACCCTCATCGAGGCCGTCCGCGCGGTGGCCGCGGGCCAGCGGTACCTGCCGCCCGCCACCGCCGCGAAGCTGGTGGAGGGCATGGAGTCCGAGCGGCTCACCGCCCGGGAACTGGATGTCCTCAAGCTCCTGGCCCAGGGGCACCGGAACCGGGAGATTGCCGATGCCCTCGGGCTGGCGGAGCCCACCGTGAAGATCCACGTGAACAACCTGCTGCGCAAGCTCCAGGTGAAGGACCGCACCGAAGCGGCCATGGTGGCCCTGCGGCGGGGCATCATCCACATGGAGCGCTGAGCGGCTCCGTCATTTCCGGAACGTGAAGAAGACCGCGCCCACCAGGCAGAGCCCCGCCCAGAGATGGTTGAGGTGCAGCCGCTCGCGCATCCAGGTCGCCGTGAACACCGCGAACACCAGCAGCGTCACCACCTCCTGGATCACCTTCAGCTGCGGCAGGCTGAAGCGCCCGTAGCCGGCGCGGTTGGCGGGGACCATCAGGCAGTATTCGAAGAAGGCGATGCCCCAGCTGGCCAGAATCGCGAGCCAGAGCGGGCTGTCCCGGTGGTGCTTCAGGTGCCCGTACCAGGCGAAGGTCATAAATATGTTGCTGAGGACGAGCAGCAGGATGGTGCGCACAGATCACCTCTCCAAGCCGTCCTGGATCTTGGCCAGCAGCTCCCGGGGGCCGTAGGGCTTCTGGATGAACCCCTTGAGCCCCTTCCCCATGAAGCGGCTCATGGCCTCGACTTCGTTGTAGCCCGAACTCAGGACCACGCGGATGTCGGGCTGGAGCAGCCGCATCTCGCGGAAGGCCTCCTCGCCGCCCATCCGGGGCATGGTCATGTCCAGGAGGACCAGCCCGATGGCCGAGCCGCGGGCACGCACCTGGTCCACGGCCTCCAGGCCGTCCTGAGCCTCCAGCACCTGGAAGCCCTTCATCTCCAGGGCCTGTCGCGCCACGCTCCGCACGGTCTCGTCATCGTCCACCACCAGGATGAGACCGCTGCCGACCCAGGGTGGCTCCTCCGCTGCGCCGGCCTCGGCCTCGAGGCCAGCCCCCACGGCCGGCAGCAGCACCTTGAAGGTGGTCCCGTGCCCCGGCTCCGAATAGACGCGCAGGGCCCCCTTGTGGCCGCGGACGATGCCCATGATGGCCGAGAGTCCCAGCCCCCGCCCCGTGAACTTGGTGGTGAAGAAGGGCTCGAAGATCCGGCTCAGGGTGTCCTGGTCCATGCCGCAGCCGGTGTCCGCGATCTCGAGGTACACGTAGGGGCCGGGGGGCACATCCTGGCCCACGAGCATGGTCCGGGCGGCGCTCTCGGTCACGTGCTGGGCACCGGTGGCGAGGGTGATCGTCCCGGAGGCATCGCCGATGGCCTCCGCGGCGTTGATCACCAGGTTCATGATCACCTGCTGGAGCTGCGAGGCATCCGCCGTCACCGCCGGCAGGCCCTTCCTCAGGCCGAGGTTGAGCACCACGGTCTTCGGGAGGCTCACTTCCAGCAGATGGAGCATCTCCTCCACCTGGGCGCTCAGGTCCAGATTCCGCACTTCGAACTGCCCGCGGCCGGAATAGGCCAGCATCTGGCGGGTCAGGTCCGCGGCCCGCTGGCCCGCCTTCTGGATCGCCTCCAGGTTGCGCTTGACCGGATGCAGGGGGTTGAGCTGCTCCAGGGCCAGCCCGGCGTGCCCCAGGACGCCCATGAGCAGGTTGTTGAAGTCGTGGGCGATGCCGCCCGCGAGCACGCCGAGGCTTTCCATCTTCTGGGCCTGGAACAGCTGCCGCTCGAGGGCCGCCCGCTCCGTCTCGGCCCGCTTCTGCTCCGTGAGGTCGCGGAACACGGCGTGGTAGATGTGCTGGGGGCCCAGCAGGTACTGGGTGATGGCCACATCGCAGGGGACCTCGCGGCCACTCGCATGGAGGAAGGTCCACTCGAACCGGTTGCGGGTTCCCGCCTTCACCTCGGCCAGGAAGGCCATGGCCGCCGCGCGGCTGGGGGTGCCTGAAGGCTGGAGGGCGGGGCTCATCTGGATCGGATCGAGCCCCAGCATGGCCAGCCGCGGGTACCCGAGCAGCTCCTCGGAGGCCTTGTTCACATCCAGGATCAGCCCGCGGGCCAGGAGGGCCGTGGGGTCCGGGGACTGTTCGAACAGCAGGCGGAACCGCGTCTCCTGAGCCGCCAGGTCCTTCCGTGCATGCAGGCGGTTCAGCACCAGGCCCGCGGTCTCGGCCAGGCTCTGCAGGGCCTCGAACTGCTCTTCGGAGATCTCCACGTGGCCCTGGTCCCCGTACGATCCCCCGCTGAGCGACCCGGCCAGGCTGCCGGCATGGGCCAGGGGCAGGCCAACCCAGGTGCGGAGGGGCCCCGGCCAGGCCTGCCTTCCCGGGAAGGCAGGAAGGTCCGCCCAACGGCGGATGTGGACCGCCTTCTGCCGGAGGTAGACCCGCTCGAGGATGGGATCCCCCTCCACAGGGTCGGGCCTGCGGATGGCTTCCACCGTGCCGAAGGCCTCCAGGCCGGGGGTCCAGTGCGTGGTCCGGCAGGTGCGGGCCGACGGGTCGTAGCGGTTGAACCACCACTCCGGAAGCGGGGCCAGCCGGGCCGCCCATTCAAACAGGTGCGCCACCAGGACGTCCTCGTCGGGGGCTTCGGCCAGGTCGTGGACGGCCCGCGCCAGGTCCCGGAACAGGAGGGCCGTTTCCGCCAGGCGGGCTCCCACCTGGATGCGCTCGAGGGCGAGGGCGGCGATCCGGGCCAGGTTCTGGATGACGGCCAATACCTCCTCGCCGGGGTGCGCAGCTGGTTCGTCCCGGAACCCGGCCGCGAAGAGCAGTCCCAGGATGCGCCCCTCGAAGACCAGGGGGACGCCAAACAGGCTCCGCAGGCCCGTGGCTTCCACCACGGATGGGGGCGCCAGCCCCGGGGAGGCCGCGACCTCCGCGACCCAGCAGGGGCGGTGATGGTCGCAGATCTCGCGCACCGGCCCCAGGTCGAAGAAGGGGAACCCGGGGCCCTGGACTGCGGCCCCCAGCCGCGTCTTCAGGGTCGGGGTCGCGGCCATCAGCTCCGCCTCCCTGCGGCCCTCCCGCTCCCGGACCTGCCCCAGGAACCAGTGGAGCTCCGGCAGGAGCTCCGAAGCCCGGCCCAGGAGCACCCGGAAGACCTCCTCGCGGGTGCGCGCGAGGCTCAGGGCGTAGACACCCTCCGCCAGGTGGCGCCTGAGTTCCACCTCCCCCGTCGCCATGCTGGAACGGGGGGGATCAGGAGGCTGGGGCGGGTGCGAGTCCAAGGCTGATACCAGACCAGGTAGGGTTAGGATGCCTGGACTGTATCAGACGCGAACCCTTCCTACCTGGCGATTTCCACCGCGCGCAGCTCCCGCATGACCGTGACCTTGATCTGGCCGGGGTACTGCATCTCGGACTCGATGCGGCGGCTGACGTCCTTGGCGATCCAGTAGGCCTGGTCGTCGTTGACGGAACCGGCGTCCACCAGGATGCGGATCTCGCGGCCCGCCTGCATGGCGTAGCTCTTCTGCACGCCCTTGTAGCTGCCGGCGATCTCCTCGAGCTTCTCCAGGCGCTTGACGTAGGTCTCCAGCATCTCGCGCCGCGCGCCGGGCCGGGCGGCGCTGAGCGCGTCGGCGGCCGTGATGAGCATGGCCTCCACCGTCCGGGGTTCGAAGTCCCCGTGGTGGCAGCTCATGGCGTGGATGACCTCTTCCTTCTCCCCGTAGCGCTGCATCAGCTGCATGCCGATCTCGATGTGGGTGCCCTCCACCTCGCGGTCGATGGCCTTGCCGATGTCGTGGAAGAGCCCCGCGCGCCGGGCCAGCCGGGCATCCGCCCCCATCTCACCGGCCATGTACTCGGCGATGCGCGCCACTTCCTTGGTGTGCTCCAGCACGTTCTGGCCGTAGGACGTGCGGTAGTTCAGGCGGCCCACCAGCTTGTGCATCTTGGGATGGACATCCGGGAAGCCCAGCTCGATGCAGGCGGCCTCGCCGATCTCCTTGAGGTGCTGGTCCATGTCCACCTTCACCTTCTCCACCACCTCCTCGATGCGGGCGGGGTGGATGCGGCCGTCGGCCAGGAGCTTGAGGATGGCCTGGCGGGCCACCTCGCGGCGGATGGGGTCGAAGCTGGAGACGACGATGCTCTCCGGCGTGTCGTCCACGATGAGGTCGCAGCCCGTCGCCTTCTCCAGGGCCCGGATGTTGCGGCCCTCGCGGCCGATGATGCGGCCCTTGAGGTCGTCGCTGGGCAGCTGCACGGAGCTCACGGCCTGCTCGGCCACCACGTCCGAGGCCACCCGCTGGATGGCCGCGCCGATGGTCCAGCGGGCCTTCTTGGCGGCCTCCTCCTGGGCCTCCTCGTCGATGCGCCGCACCAGCTTGGCGGCATCCATCTTCGCGGCGTACTCGAGCTGGGAGATCAGCTCCTTCTTGGCGTCCTCGCGGGTGAGACCGGCGACCTCCTCGAGGCGCTTGGCCTGGGCCTCCACCAGCTGTTTCGCCTCGGTCTGCTGGGCCTCCAGCTTCTCGAGCTCGGCCTTCCGCTTCTCGGTCAGCCCCTCGAGATCCTTGGCCTTCTGCTCCACCTGCTGGAGTTTCTTGTCCAGGCCCTCCTCCTTGGACTGGAGGCCGGCCTCCTTCGACTGGATGCGCTGTTCCTGCTTCTCCAGGTTGGCCTGGCGCTCGGCCAGCAGCTTCTCCGCCTCCTGCCGGGCATGGAGGGCCTGCTCCTTGGCCTTCAGGTCGGATTCCTTGCGGAGGGCCTCCGCCTCCTGCTCACCGCGCTCCCGGAGCCGCTGGGCCTCGCGCCTGGCCTCTTCCAGCAGCTTCTCGCGCTGGACCTTGACGTCGGCTTCGGCACGGGCCTGGGCCTGGGAGGCCTCCACCGTGGCCTTCTGCGCCCGCAGGGCCATCAGCAGGCCGACACCGGCCGCAGCGAAGAAGAGTAGAAGAAAAATCCAGCTGATCAGGTTCATGGGCGACTCCAGGGAATAGGGATCCGAAGAGCCACCAGCACCAGAATGTGAAAGAAGATCCCCGCTCAGTCGTGGAGGCTTGCCGAGTTCCCTAGCTGGTAGGGGGGAAACCAGGATCCCTGTCTAAGGCGCGCCGACGCGCGGAACGCACAGGACAGGGGGAAGGTCTCCCAGGTCGACTTACGGAACAAGCGCTTGGCCATGATCACGGGCCTCGCAGGGAAATCAGTCTCCGTCCTCGGCGAGGAAGGGCACGGGGGCGGAAGGTTCGTCCGGAACATCGTTCAGCAACTTCGAAAGAGTCTGTTCCAGGTTCTGGGTGTGCTGGTTGGCTTCCTGCTCGAGGCGCGCCACGCGGTGCGCCAGGTTCAGGGCGCCCAGGAGGTACCAGGACGGAGTGTCGAGGCCCTTCGGGACGCTCCCCCATCTTAGCTGGCATTGCGAGTCCATGTCGCGGAAGGTGTCCTCCAGGATCCGGGCAGCGGCCGCCAGGGTCTCGGGCCGGTCCGTCTGGACCTGGAGCTCCCGCCCCAGGACCGAGACCGTGGCGGCCCGGACCCCCGGCAGGGGCGGCTGGGGCTTCATCCCAGGGCCTCCAGGGCCTGCAGGATGGCGGCCACCTGGGCCTTCACTGCTTCCCGGTCCTTCTCGAGAGCCGCCTTCTCGGCCAGGGCGTCCTCCAGCCGGGTCCGGAGGGACTGCAGCTCCTGCTCTCCGGCCGAACCGGCAGACTTCAGGGCATCCAGCTCTTCCTTCAGCTGGTTACGCTGCTGGACGAGGGACTGCATCTTCGATTCGAGCTGCTTCAGAAGGTCCATGGATGCCTCAAAGAACCCATCTTACGCCCGGAGCTTCGCCCCGAGGGACTCCGCCGCGGCCAGCGCCGAGGCCATCCAGCCATCCACCTCGCTCCCCACCAGGGTGCGGTCCGCCTGGAACCGCAGGCGCATCAGCCAGGCCTGGCTGCCTGCGGGCAGGCTCTTGTGGCGGAACACGTCCACGCAGCGCAGATCCTGGAGCAGGTCCTGGGGCAGCGCCGCCCGCATGGCCGAGGCCAGGGTCTCGTAGGACTGGCCCAGCTCCACCAGGAGGGACAGGTCCCGCTCCACCGCGGGGAAGCGGCTGAAGGGGCGGAAGGCCGGGATGATCCGCGCTCCGGCCGGGGGCAGGGCGGAGACGGGGAGCTCGAAGCCGAAGAGGCCCTCGCCCAGAGAACGCACCTCGGGGGCCGAAGCCAGGCCGAGGTCCAGGGCGATGCCACTGAGGTCGGCCTCCTGCACGCGGCGGGCGGGGCTCAGGTAGTCCTCGCCCCCCAGGGTGCCGCCCCAGACCAGGCCCAGGGTGAAGCACTCCACGGGCCCGCCGGGACCGCTGGTGTACGTGGGCGCCACCTCGAAGAGGCGGATCTCCCGGGCGCCCTGGCGGAGGTTCTGCTCCGCAGCGGCGCGGAGGCTGGACAGGAGGGTGCCGCGCAGCACGGAGTATTCCTGCCCCAGCGGGTTGACCAGGGTGCGGCCTCCCGGGGCGTTGTCCGGCGCCGCGTAGGCGGCATCCGCCTCCGGGCTGATGAAGCCGTAGGTCACCGTCTGGTGGAAGCCCAGGTGGGCCAGGCGGCGGGCCAGGGCCTGCCGCTGGAGGTAGCCCGGAGCCAGCGGCTGCGGGGGGCCCTCCAAGGGCGGGAGCACCGACTGGATGGCCTCGTACCCACGCAGGCGGAGGACCTCCTCGGCCAGATCCTCCGGAATGGTCAGGTCGTGGCGCCAGCTGGGCGGCTGGACGGCCAGGGCCTCCGGGCGCACCTCCACGCGGCAACCGAGCCGCCGCAGGGCCTCGGCGGCCTCACCCAGCTGCAGGGGTTCCCCGGCCACCCGGCTGAGCAGGGCCTCGGGCAGGCTCACCGAGCCAGCGGGCGCCGGCAGGGAGCCGGCAGTCCAGGCTCCCTCCAGGGAAGCACCCGCCCAGGCCTGGAGCCGCTCCACCAGGAGATCCCGCGCCACGGTCGCCATGGCCGGATCCGCGCCCCGGCCGAAGCGGTGTGAGGCGTCCGTGTGCAGGCTGTGGCGGCGCGCCGTGGCGCGCACGGTCTTGGGGTCGAACCAGGCGCTCTCCAGCAGCACACGGCGCGTGGCCCCTGTGACCTTGGTGCCGTCCCCACCCATGACACCCGCCAGGGCGATGGGGCCGGTCTCGTCGGCGATGACGAGGTCCTGAGGGGTGAGGGTGCGCGTCACGCCATCGAGCGTGACCAGAGTCTCCCCGCCCTTCGCCCAGCGCACCGTCACGGCGCCCTGGATGCGGTCCGCGTCGAAGGCATGGGTGGGATGGCCGTAGCGGTGCAGCAGCTCGTTGGAGGCGTCCACGGCGGGCAGGCCCTTGGGCGAAGACTCCAGGGCGCGCAACAGGGCCTGGGGCTCCGGCGGCGTGCCGCCCGCCCCCAGGCTCAGGAGCGCCGTGGCATAGAGGGGGCAGGCGGGGCTCTCCAGGCGGACCTCGACCCTCGGCGCACCTTCGGCCAAGGGCGCTGGCGCCAGGGGCGCCAGGGGCTGCTGCAGCTTCGCCGCCACCTCCCGGGCCATGCCGCGGTGGGACATGGCATCGCCGCGGTTGGCGGTGATGTCCACATCCAGCACATCTGCACCTTCACGGGAGGCCACGCCATCCACGGGGAAGCCGAGGGCTGCCAGCAGCTCGCAGAGCTGGCGCGTGTCCAGGGCCGCGGCGGCGGGAATCTCGGCGGCGAGGGCCTTGCGTTCGATCCACATCAGTCCAGCCCTCCCATGGCCTTGAGGAAGCGCTGATCGTTCTCGAAGAACAGGCGCAGATCCGGTGTCTGGCTCAGCATCATGGCCATGCGCTCCACGCCCATGCCGAAGGCCCAGCCGGACCACTCCGCCGGGTCGATGCCCGCGTAGCGCAGCACGTTGGGATGGAGGAGGCCCGCGCCCAGGATCTCCACCCAGCCCGAGCCCTTGCACACGCGGCAGCCCTTGGCGTCACACAGCGGGCAGCTCACGTCCACCTCGCAGCCCGGTTCCACGAAGGGGAAGTACGAAGGCCGCAGGCGGATCTCCGTGTGGGGGCCGAACAGCGCCCGCAGCGCGTATTCCAGGGTGCCCTTGAGGTGCTGCATGCCGATGTCGTGGCCCACGAGCATGCCCTCCACCTGGTGGAACATGGGGCTGTGGGTGGGATCGATCTCATCCTTGCGGTAGACCCGGCCCGGCGCCAGGAAGCGGATGCCGCCGTGCTGCTCCAGGCTTGGCGCCACGCGGAGGAGCGTGCGCACCTGCACGGGGCTGGTGTGGGTGCGGAGCAGCAGCTCCGGGTGGGCCGCGAGGTAGAAGGTGTCGGAGGAGGCCTTGGCCGGATGGTCCTCGGGGATGTTCAGGCCGTCGAAGTTGTGGGCCTCGGTCTCCACCTCGGGCCCTTCCTCCACATGGAAGCCCAGGGGGCGGAAGACCTCCACCAGGCGGTCCACGAGGCGGTTCAGGGGATGCAGCGCGCCGTGGGCCGGCACCGGCGGCGGCAGGGAGGAATCCCAATTCGAGGCCAGCGCGTTCAGGTGCTTCTTCGCCGTCTCGAGTTCTCCCTGGCGGGCCTTCAGGCCTTCCTCCCACTGCTGCTTGAGCCCATTGATGGCCGCGCCCAGGTCGCGCTTCTGCTCCTTGGGCGCGGCCTTGAGCAGCTCCATGAGCCGCGCGGCATGGCTGCCCTCGCGGCCCACGTAGGCGCCCTTCAGGCGCAGCAGGGCATCCAGGTCGCCGCAGGCGGCCAGGGCCCCCGCGAAGGCGCGATCCGCCTCGAGAATCTCAGCTGGAAGCAGGTGGTCCATGAAGCCCTCTGGACAGGTGTCTCGAAACAAAGAAAGGCCGCTCACGCGGCCTTTCGGGTGTCTGCGATGGTTGCTTCGCGATCAGCCCTTGGCCACGGCCACGAGCTTGGTAAACGCTTCGGGATTGCGCACGGCGAGGTCCGCGAGGATCTTGCGGTCCAGATCCACGGAGGCCTTCTTCAGGCCGCCCATGAACTTGGAGTAGCTGGTGCCGTTCTGCGTGCAGGCGGCGCTGATGCGCACCACCCAGAGGCGGCGGAAGTCGCGCTTCTTGACCTTGCGGTCGCGGTAGGCGTAGCCGAGGGCCTTCTCGACGGCTTCCTTGGCGGAGCGGTACAGGCGGGACTTGGCGCCGTAGAAGCCCTTGGCGAACTTCATCATCCGCTTGCGGCGCTGGGCGCGCTTGAATCCGCGTTTTACACGAGTCATGTGCGTTCCTTTCCTCGAGGCAGCTCAGAGCGAGCGTTTGAAGGCCTCATCGGGGGTGGCCTCAGCCACCGGGTTGAACCTTCGATCCTAGGACCTCAGGCCTTGGAGAACAAGCTTCGTGCAGGCTTTGCCTGCGCGAAGCGCGGGGGCCAGGGGGTGTGCGCGCAGCGCGGAACCCCCTGACAACATCAATCAGGCGTAAGGCAGCATCGCGGCCACGGCCTTCTGGTCGGCCTTGGCCACCATTCCGCCCATGTCCAGCTGCCGCTTCCGCTTGGCCGTCTTCTTGGTCAGGATGTGGCGCTGGTGCGAGCAGCCGCGCTTGAACTTGCCGCCGGCGGTCTTCTTGAACCGCTTCTGGGCGCCCTTGTGGGTCTTGATCTTGTAACCGGCCATGGGTTCCTCGCTAGATTTGAGCTTCGGTTGCTGGGGTTTCAGGTGTGGCGGGCTTGGACTTCTTGGGGGCCTTGGGCACTTCGATGATCCGGGGGGCGAGGATGGCGTGCATGTCACGCCCGTCGATGCCGGCCCCCTTTTCGACGATGGCCTTGTCCCCGACCCGCTGGATGACTTCCTCAATGATCCGGTAGCCGATGTCGCGATGGACGACTTCGCGTCCGCGGAACATGACCACCACCTTGACTTTGTCTTCTTCCTCCAGGAACCGCAGGATGTGCTTCACCTTGAAGTCGAAGTCGTGGTCATCGGTCTTGGGGCGGAACTTCACTTCCTTGACCACGATGTTCTTCTGCTTGGCCCGCGCCGCGTGTTCCCGCTTCGCTTCCATGAACTTGTACTTGCCGTAGTCCATGATCCTGCAGACGGGCGGGTTGGCGTTTCCTGCCACTTCCACCAGGTCGAGACCGCGTTCTTCGGCGATCCGGATGGCCTGGTTTGGGGGCATCAAGCCGAGCTGTTCGCCATCTTCGGAGATGACGCGGACCTCGGGGGCCCGGATGCCGTCATTGATGCGGGTCTCGTTAGGACGAATGGTTCCTCCCCTAGTTGCACAAGGACAAAAAGTCTACCACTTGGATGGATTCACGCCAAGCAAGGAAAATGGTTTCAGCGCTGGCGGTCCCGGACCTCGGCGGCGAGCGAGGTGAGGAAGGCCCCGCATTCCTGCACCCCGAGGTCCCCCCGGTGGCGGTGCCGCACGGACACCGTGCCCGCCTCGGCCTCGCGGTCCCCGATGACCAGCATGTAGGGCACCTTGGCCAGCTGGGCCTCGCGGATCTTGGCCTTCAGGCTCTCATTGCGCGAATCCAGCTCCGCCCGGAGCCCGAGCGCCTTCGCCTGGGCGGCCACCTCGGTGGCAAAGGCATTGGCCCGGTCGGTGATGGGCAGGATGGCCACCTGGGCCGGGGCCAGCCAGGCCGGGAAGGCCCCGGCGGTGTGCTCGACCAGGATGCCCATGAAGCGCTCGAGGCTGCCGAGGATGGCCCGATGCAGCATGACGGGCCGCCCCTCGGTGCCATCGGGCTTCGTGTACTTCAGATCGAAGCGCTCCGGCAGCATGTAGTCCACCTGGAGGGTGCCCAGCTGCCAGGGGCGCTTGAGGGCATCCAGGATCTGGAACTCGATCTTGGGGCCGTAGAAGGCGCCCTCGCCGGGGTTCAGGGTGTAGGGCATGGCCGCTTCGTCCAGGGCCTCGCCCAGGGCCTGCTCGGCCGCGTCCCAGATCTCGTCCGAGCCCAGCCGCTTCTCGGGGCGGGTCGACAGGGCCACCCGCATGCCCTCAAAGCCGAAGGTGTCGTAGACCTCCTTCAGCAGGGCCAGGAAGGCGGCCATCTCGGTCTTGATCTGCTCGGGCGCGCAGTAGATGTGGGCGTCATCCTGGCAGAAGGTCCGCACCCGCGTCAGCCCGTGGGTGACGCCGCTGCGCTCATAGCGGTGCAGGCGGCCGAAGTCCGCGTAGCGGATGGGCAGGTCGCGGTAGCTGTGCTTCTGGCTGCCGAACAGGATGCAGTGGCCCGGGCAGTTCATGGGCTTCAGCGCGTACTCCCGCTCCTCGGCGGTGGTGAAGTACATGTTCTCGGCGTAGTTCTCGTAGTGGCCGCTGGTCTTCCAGAGAGCCACGTCCAGCACCTGCGGGGTGATCACCTCGTCGTACCCGTACTTGAAGTACAGCTCCCGCATGTAGGTCACCAGCTCGTTGTAGACCTGGGTGCCCCTGGGGTGGAAGAAGGGCGAGGCGGGCGCCTCCGGGTGGAAGGAGTAGAGTCCCAGCTCCTTGCCCAGCTTGCGGTGGTCGCGGGCCTTGGCCTCCTCCAGCCGCTTCAGGTGCTCGTCGAGCTCCTTCTGGGTGTGGAAGGCGGTCCCGTAGATGCGGCTGAGCATCTGGTTCTTCTCGTCGCCCTTCCAGTAGGCGCCCGCGATGCTGAGCAGCTTGAAGGCCTTCAGCTTCGAGGTGTTGGGCACATGAGGGCCGCGGCAGAGGTCGTAGAAGTCCCCCTGCTTGTAGCCGCTGATGATGTCCCCGGCGGGGATCCCCGACACGACCTCGACCTTGAGGGGCTCGCCCATGGCCTGGAAACGCGCCACGGCGGCATCCCGGCCGAGATCCTCGCGCTCGACCTCGACCCCCTCGGCCACGATCTTCCGCATCTCGGCCTCGATGACCGGCAGATCTTCGGGGGTGAAGGGCTTCTCCACCCAGAAGTCGTAGTAGAACCCATCCTCGATGGTCGGACCGATGCCCACCCGGGCCTCCGGATAGAGGCGCTTCACCGCGTGGGCCAGGAGGTGGGCCGTGGAGTGGCGGATCAACTCCAGGCTCTCCGGAGTCTTGCTGGTGACGATCTCCACCTTGGCGCCATCGGCCAGGGGGGATTTCAGGTCCGCCAGGCGGCCATCCACCTTGATGGCCAGCGCAGCGTCCAGGAGACGGGCCCCGATGCCGGCCGCCAGATCGGTTCCAGTCGCCCCCTCGGGCAGCTGCCGGAGGGAGTCGTCAGGAAGTCGGACCTCGATGGGCATGGGTTCCTCGAAATAGGAGAAGAATTTTATCAGTAAAACAACTCCGGGCCATCAATGGTGATGGCCCGGAGGGGATTTAACGTCGCAGCGACCTACTTTTCCACTCCTGTGAGGAGCAGTATCATCGGCCCTCCAAGTCTTAACTGCCGTGTTCGGGATGGGAACGGGTGTGACACTTGGGGAAAAGCCACGACGAAGGGTTAAGAAGGGTTGAGAAGGGTTAAGGCGAAGCTCCGTAGAGCGTTCGTGGGTATTTCGGTCGGCAATTCAAGGCGCTCACCATTCCAGTCTCGGGCTCTGCCCGGCCTGGCCTGGTTCACTTGACGGCTTTTCCTATCGGAAAAGCCTACTTGAATTGCACTTGAATGCAATTGATTGATGAAAGGTCAAGTCGATGGACCGATTAGTATCGCTCAGCTGAAGCCGTCACCGGCCTTGCACATGCGACCTATCAACGTGGTGGTCTACCACGGGTCTCATAGGGAGATCTCATCTTGAGGGGTGTTTCGCGCTTAGATGCTTTCAGCGCTTCTCACTTCCCGACGTAGCTACCCAGCATTGCACCTGGAGGCACAACTGGAACACCAGAGGTCAGTCCATCCCGGTCCTCTCGTACTAAGGACAGGTCCTCTCAAATCTCCTGCGCCCACACTAGATAGGGACCGAACTGTCTCGCGACGTTCTGAACCCAACTCACGTACCACTATTGATCGGCGAACAGCCGAACCCTTGGGACCTGCTTCAGCCCCAGGATGTGATGAGTCGACATCGAGGTGCCAAACCTTGCCGTCGATATGAACTCTTGGGCAAGATCAGCCTGTTATCCCCGGCGTACCTTTTATCCGTTGAGCGATGGCCCTTCCATTCGGGACCACCGGATCACTATAACCTGCTTTCGCACCTGCTCGTCGTGTCTGACTCGCAGTCAAGCTCCCTTATACTATTGCGCTCTGCGGCTGATTTCCAAACAGCCTGAGGGAACCTTCGTACGCCTCCGTTACGCTTTAGGAGGCGACCGCCCCAGTCAAACTACCCGCCTGACATTGTCTTCCACCCGGATCACGGGTGCGAGTTAGAGATCAGCGTTAAACAGGGTGGTATCTCAACGTTGGCTCCACCGACCCTAACGAGCCAGTTTCATAGCCTCCCACCTATCCTGCACAGTCCAACGCCAACCTCAATGTCAAGGTGTAGTAAAGGTGCACGGGGTCTTTCCGTCTAAGTGCGGGTAACCGGCATCTTCACCGGTGCTACAAGTTCGCTGAGTCTCTGCTGGAGACAGTTCCCAGATCGTTACGCCATTCGTGCAGGTCGGAACTTACCCGACAAGGAATTTCGCTACCTTAGGACCGTTATAGTTACGGCCGCCGTTCACCGGGGCTTAAATTCGCAGCTTCGCTTGCGCTGACCGCTCCTCTTGACCTTCCGGCACCGGGCAGGCGTCAGCCCCTATACCTCCTCTTTGGAGTTTGCAGAGACCTGTGTTTTTGTTAAACAGTCGCCTGGGACATTTATGTGCCACCACCTCGGGCTATGAACCCTACCGTGGTACCCCTTCTCCCGAAGTTACGGGGTTAATTTGCCGAGTTCCTTCAGCAGAGTTCTCTCAAACGCCTGAGGATTCTCTCCTCGACTACCTGTGTCGGTTTGCGGTACGGACACAAGCACCTCTCCTTAGCAGCTTTTCTCGGCAGTGTAGGATCAGGACTTTTCGTCAGAAACCTTGGACTTGTGGCACCCGGACTTCCCTAAGCACCATCCTTGGATCCTTTCGCAGAACATTCCATAGCTCTGCGTCCCTACCTTCCTGCGTCCCTGCATCGTACAAACGAGATGCTCATGGTGCTGGAATATTAACCAGCTTTCCATCGCTTACGCCTTTCGGCCTCAGCTTAGGGCCCGACTAACCCAACGCGGATTGACCTTGCGTTGGAAACCTTAGTCTTACGGCGGACAGGGTTCTCGCCTGTCTTTACGCTACTTATGCCGACAGAGTCTCTTCCCATGTCTCCAGCTGTCCTTACGGTCAACCTTCACAGACGTAGGGAATGCTCCCCTACCACTTACGTTCGCAGCTTCGGTAACATGCTTTAGCCCCGTTGAATTGTCGGCACAGACCCGCTTGACCAGTGAGCTATTACGCTTTCTTTAAAGGATAGCTGCTTCTAAGCTAACCTCCTGGCTGTCTAAGCACATCCACATCCTTTTCCACTTAGCATGTATTTTGGGACCTTAGCTGGCGATCTGGGTTCTTTCCCTCTCGACTACGGATCTTATCACCCGCAGTCTGACTGCCGGACTTCACGGCGTGCCATTCGAAGATTGGTTGGATTCAGTAAGCTGGTAAGCCCCCTAGTCCATTCAGGTCTCTACCTGCACGACGAAACATCCGACGCTAGCCCTAAAGCTATTTCGGGGAGAACGAGCTATCACGGAATTTGATTGGCCTTTCACCCCTATCCTCAACTCATCCAAGCGGTTTTCAACCCACACTGGTTCGGACCTCCATCCGGTGTCACCCGGACTTCATCCTGGTCAAGGATAGATCATCCCGTTTCGCGTCTATTTCCAGCGACTGTCGCCCTATTCAGACTCGGTTTCCCTACGGCACCGCCTCTTCGGCTTCGCCTCGCCACTGAAAATAACTAGCCGGCTCATTATGCAAAAGGCACGCGGTTCCTCTGGTAAACCATAGAGGTTCCACTGCTTGTAGATTGACGGTTTCAGGTTCTATTTCACTCCCCTCATCGGGGTTCTTTTCGCCTTTCCCTCACGGTACTGGTTCACTATCGGTCAGATGAACATATTTAGCCTTACCGCATGGTCGCGGCAAATTCTGTCAAGGTTTCTCGTGCCCCGACATACTTGGGAACACCACTCAGAGTCCTCGTAGCTTTCGCATAAGGGGCTATCACCCTGTATCGCCGGCCTTTCCATGCCGTTCCGCTAACTAGAGGTTTTGTAACTCTGTGCCAGGGGGCAGCCCTGACCTGTAGGTCCCACGACCCCCCATACGCAACGCCTGCCGCTTACACGTATGAGGTTTGGGCTCTTCCGGTTTCGCTCGCCGCTACTCCCGGAATCACTGTTGTTTTCTGTTCCTGTGGGTACTGAGATGGTTCACTTCCCCACGTTCGCTTCTCAAAGCCTATGAATTCAGCTGAGAGATGACTGAGCTTTCACCCAGCCGGGTTTCCCCATTCGGACATTCCCGGATCACCGTTCGCGTGCAACTCCCCGAGACTTTTCGCAGCTTACCACGTCCTTCATCGCTGTCATCTGCCAAGGCATCCACCGTCAACCCTTTGTAACTTGGCCTTCCATCAATGAATTACATCGACTTCAGACCCACGAGAGTTAATTGTTTCGCTAAACTTGCCTCGCCTTAAGCCCACAGCGCCACTTCAACGCCATGGATCACCCTTCTCTATTCCTTCTATTCAACTGTCAAACAACTGCTGTCTTGTTCAGACGCCAACCCTTGAGCTGGATTCAAATCCCTCGGGATCTCAACTCAACTCAAATTGGTGGGCCTAGGTGGATTCGAACCACCGACCTCACGCTTATCAGGCGTGCGCTCTAACCAGACTGAGCTATAGGCCCCTGTTCGTGCTCCAGCAGGCGCTGGTGGACCCGACCGGGATCGAACCGACGACCTCCTGGATGCAAACCAGGCGCTCTCCCAGCTGAGCTACGGGCCCGAATGTTGTCCGGGGGGACCGCCTGCTCGCTTCGCTCGCGATGTCCCCCCGGGCCCCCGCTGCTCGCGCGGGAAACCCGCACTCGCAACCTGCCCGCGAGACCACCACTTGCGATCGCAGAACCACGACCCCAGGCATGGACGCCCAAACACGCTCGTCAAAGATTGCCCGAGCGTCTTTAAAAACCGGATAGAAATTTCGATCGGAAGCGTTGACCTTTCGTCGCTCCTAAAAGCGACTCTCCTTAGAAAGGAGGTGATCCAGCCACAGGTTCTCCTACAGCTACCTTGTTACGACTTCACCCCAATCACCAAGTTCACCATTGAGACCTAGCCCCCTTGCGGGTTACCACAGCCTCTTCAAGTGCTCCCGGCTTTCGTGATGTGACGGGCGGTGTGTACAAGGCCCGGGAACGTATTCACCGTATCATTCTGATACACGATTACTAGCGATTCCACCTTCATGTAGTCGAGTTGCAGACTACAATCCGAACTGAGGACGACTTTCTCCGATTAGCTCCATCTCGCGACTTTGCAACGGTTTGTATCGCCCATTGTAGCACGTGTGTAGCCCTGGACATAAGGGCCATGAGGACTTGACATCATCCCCACCTTCCTCCCGGTTAACCCGGGCAGTCCCCGTAGAGTTCCCGCCATGACGCGCTGGCAACTACGGGTAAGGGTTGCGCTCGTTGCGGGACTTAACCCAACATCTCACGACACGAGCTGACGACAGCCATGCAGCACCTCTGCAGCAGTTCTTGCGAAAAGGCACATCTCTGCACCGGTCCACTGCAGTTCAAGCCCAGGTAAGGTTCTTCGCGTTGCGTCGAATTAAACCACATGCTCCACCGCTTGTGCGGGCCCCCGTCAATTCCTTTGAGTTTCAGCCTTGCGACCGTACTCCCCAGGCGGAACACTTAACGCGTTAGCTCCGGCACGGAAGGGGTCAACTCCCTCCACACCAAGTGTTCATCGTTTACAGCGTGGACTACCAGGGTATCTAATCCTGTTTGCTACCCACACTTTCGCGCCTCAGCGTCAGTTACTGTCCAGGTGGCCGCCTTCGCCACTGGTGTTCCTCCTCATCTCTACGCATTTCACCGCTACACGAGGAATTCCACCACCCTCTCCAGTACTCTAGCCTTCCAGTCTCAGATGCAGTTCCCAAGTTGAGCTCGGGGATTACACATCTGACTTAAAAAACCGCCTACGCGCCCTTTACGCCCAATAATTCCGAATAACGCTTGCCCCCTCTGTATTACCGCGGCTGCTGGCACAGAGTTAGCCGGGGCTTCCTCTCCAGGTACCGTCAAGCATAAGAGCTATTAACTCCCATACCTTCGTCCCTGACGACAGGGTTTTACAGTCCGAAGACCTTCATCACCCACGCGGCGTTGCTGCGTCAGACTCTCGTCCATTGCGCAAAATTCCCCACTGCTGCCTCCCGTAGGAGTCTGGACCGTGTCTCAGTTCCAGTGTGGCCGATCACCCTCTCAGGCCGGCTACTGATCGTCGCCTTGGTGGGCCATTACCCCGCCAACTAGCTAATCAGACGCAGGATCCTCTTTTTGCCCCAGGCCTTGCGGTCCCCAGGTTTCACCACAGCCATCCCAGGCCGCGGTCTCATGCGGTATTACCACTCCTTTCGGAGCGTTATTCCCCACAAAAAGGTAGATTCCCCACGCGTTACTCACCCGTCTGCCATGCACCTTGCGGCACATCCGACTTGCATGTGTTAGGCACGCCGCCAGCGTTCATTCTGAGCCAGGATCAAACTCTCAAGTTTCATTCTGAACTCTCACCCTCGGGTTCCCCCTCGGGCCAATGTTCTGGTCGAAAAATTGTTCTGAATCCCATGCACCGTCCTTAGACGACACACGGAACCCTCAAAGGCTTCCTATCTTCTATCCGGTTTTCAAAGACGCCCACCACGCTTCCGCATGGTCCGAAG